>NZ_JAFIRA010000046.1 GCF_022848905.1 Thermostichus vulcanus str. 'Rupite' | reverse complement strand
TGGAGGGAATCAACAACCGGATCAAGGTAATCAAGCGACAAGGGTATGGGTTTACCAACATGACTAACTTCAGAGCTAGATTATTAGCAGCTTTCTGGCCTTAGTAATCCTTGATCACCATAAGTCCAGGAGAGCCGGTCTGAAACACAAATATAAAATTAAAATTTAAAATTAAAATATAAATCCGTCCTGTTAGCTTGCTTCCGCGCTAGCAGTAGAACGGGGCTTTAGACCCAAGTTTTCAAATTTTTTAGTAAGTGGGCAATGACGGATCCACCTCACAGGCCCAGGCGTGGATGCCGCCACTAATATTGTGAACCTGAGTAAACCCGTGGGCCTGTAACCAATGACTCATTTGGGCCGAACGAATGCCGTGATGACAGAGGACAAAAGTGGGCTGGTCGGGGTTCAGCTCTGCCAGGATCCGTTCGCTCCACTCCTCGTACTGGCTGAGGGGATAGTTACGAAAGCCCAGCTCATTCAAATTCACCCGCTCCAATTCTGCCGGCTCCCGCACATCGATCAGCTGAAAAGAGCCGGGTTCGCGCAGGGGAGCGTAGCTCTTACGGTGACTGGTCGCATCCCGCAGTTGTTTGGCCAGCTGTTGGGGCGTAATCGAGCGGATCGCGCTAGCAGGATGAAGTCCCTCAGAATTAGACATAAACCCTCGACTCGAGCGGGCACTTTACCTCAAGATACACCTGCTATATCCTGCAACCGCTCCAGTTTCAAGCTAAAGCTGACCTAAACTTTCGCCCTCAGACGGCTTCCGATCGGTAAGATGACAGGTTATTTGGGTGTTGCCTGGATATGGCTTTGCAGCGCTTTTTGATCGACACGGACACTGCCGGAGATGATGTCACCTCGATCCTCTTCGGGCTGCTCTGGCCCAACAGCCGGGTTGAAGCCATCACCATTTGTGCGGGCAACCTGGATCTAGAACAATGCAGCGAAAATGCCCTTTACACCTTGGAAGTGGCGGGAAAAGCCGGGATCCCCGTATACCCCGGAGCTAGCAAGCCTCTGGTGGGCAAACTGGTTACAGCAGCTTATGTCCATGGGGAAGATGGCATGGGCAATTCTTTTTTTCCCAAGGCCAAGCAGCGCCCAGAGTCTCTGTTTGCCCCGGCTGCGATTGTAGAACTGGCCAACCGCTACGCCGGAGAATTACAAATCATCGCCCAAGCCCCCCTGACGAACCTTGCGCTGGCCCTAGCCCAAGACCCCACCCTGCCGCAAAAGGTGAAAAAGCTCTGGATTATGGGCGGCACCAACAATGCGCTCGGTAACATTACTCCAGCGGCTGAGTTCAATTTTTATGTCGATCCGGAAGCAGCTCAAATCGTTTTGCAAGCTGGGTTTGATGTGGTTCTTTCCCCCTGGGATTTATCGGTTAGCGATGGTCTGCTGACGCAAGAAGAGTTAGAACCGATTTTATCTCTAGATACTCCTCTCAGCCGGTTTTACCTAGCTGTGAACCGGGTGGCCTGGGAGTTCAACCGCTCTCACCCAGGTGGAGGTGGTCTGAATGGCATTACTCATCCCGATTCTTTGACGATGGCGATGGCCTTGCAACCGGAACTGATTCGGGAAAGTCGTCGTCACTACGTGGATGTTGAATGTCGGGGGGAGCGGACCCGCGGCTATAGTTTGGTGGATCGTTTGGGCATTATGGGCCAGCCCGCCAATGCTGAGGTTGTGCTCAGAGCGGACAAATTGGCTTTTCGTGAAATGTTAATTAAGCTACTGGGGCATTAGGAATCATGATGATGCAAAAACAAAAAACATTGGGGATCTCTTTAGTATTGACAGGAGTACTGGCAGGGCTGCTGGCGATCAGCCATTCTGCTCAAGCTCAGTCTGTACGGGTGGGCATTGCCTTTGGAGAAGGCGGTAAAAATGACCGCAGTTTTAATCAATCGGCTGCCGAAGGGGCGGAACGGGCTAAGCAAGATTTTGGCGTTCAGGTGTTTGATTTTGAGCCGACGGATCCCTCGCAACTGGGGCCAGGGGTGCGTAAGTTTGCCGAAGAAGGCTTTGATGTGGTGATAGGTGTAGGCTTTGCTCTGGAACCGGCGGTGACTGCCAGTGCTGCAGAGTTCAAAGATGTGAAGTTTGGCTTGGTGGATTCTGTTTCTCCCGAAGAAGATAACGTGGCTAGCCTTCTCTTCCGGGAACATGAGGGATCCTTCCTGGTAGGCTACATTGCCGGCAAACAAACCCAAACCGGGGTTGTCGGCTTCTTGGGCGGCATGGATATTCCCTTGATCCACAAGTTTGAGGCGGGCTATCGGGCAGGGGTGGAATACGCCTGTGCCGAAGAGGGGATCACCTGTCGCGTCATCGCCAACTATGTCGGGACGACACCGGCTGCCTGGAATGATCCGGCCAAAGCCAAAGAGATTGCCGCCGCCCAAAAAGCACAGGGGGCAGATATCATCTACGCAGCCGCTGGGGGATCCGGCCTGGGGTTAATTGACTTTGTTAAGCAAGAACGGTGCATCAAAACCGCCGATCTGCCCAGCGGGGTGAGCTTCATTCGGGATCCCTTTGCGGATGTGCCTAAGCCGGCTGATTACGCCAATGTCTGCAGTGGCGATAGCCGTCCGATGTTCTTTATTGGGGTGGATGCCAACCAAAACTACTTGGGGGATACCGACAACAACCCTGCCACCCTCAACCACGGCCTCACCTCGATGCTGAAGCGGGTGGATGTTGCCACTTATGACGTGATTCGGAGTGTGGTGGAGGGCAATTTTGTCGGTGGCATTCAAGACTTTGGTCTAGAGAATGAGGGTGTGGGCTATGCCCTGGATGAGTACAACGAAGCCCTGATCCCTGCGGATTTGGTGGCGGCTGTAGAAGCCGTGAAGCAGCAGATCATTGACGGCTCCATCGAAGTGCCTGAGGAACGTTAAAGTCCGGCTACCTGAGGGGGTGGAAAGCCTTCTTGTTCTGTTCCCTCAGGAAAGAGGTTCTTAGATGTTCTTAACTTTGTTACCAATTCATTGCGGCTCCCTTTCAAGGGCTTGACTCAATAGGGGATCCCATTCGACGATACTTCTGCTAAGGGTATCCAATTCTGCTTGGCCACCTGAACTTTGTCGTGGTGGTTGGCTGCCTTGTTATACCTTGACCTGCAAGCTGTTGCGAAGGACTCTCCACTATGGCTGGCCAAGCCTCTAAATTTGGGATGGGGATCCGTTCCCTGTTTCTGCCTCTTTTGGCAGGGATTGCCCTCGGCTGTGGAGGCGGTGGCACAGGGGGCCCTCCTTCTCTCCCTCCATCTGGGTCGGTCACTCTACGGGTGGATCCCGTGAATGGCCCCTTTACCAAGCTGGCGGATGCCACTGCAGAGGCCCAAAGGCTACAAAATGCCACTGCCGGACTAGAAGTGCTCATCGAAATTTTGGGGGCAGGAAGTGAAACCCTACAAAGCAATCTGGCGCTGGATGGCGGCGATGGCACCAATGGTGGGCGCATTCGCATTACCAGCTCTGTCACCTACGAGATTTTGACCGGGCTCTTCGACTTGATCGTGGCCAGCCAAACCAGCTTGCAAGGGGTCGAGGTGGTGCTAGGGGGGGGACGAGTCCAGGTGAACAATGGCACCTTTCAACCCAGCAAAGTCACCCTCAATGACCCCCGCTCCAATATCTCCGTCAATGGCAATGCTGCTGTTCTAGAGGGAGCCTTGGGGCAACTGGCCCAGATCTTGTGTCAACAATTTTTGGATCCCTGTGTGCAAGTCTCTGGGGATGGCCGGGTCAGTCGAGTCTCGCCGATTGTCAGTAAAGCCGGTGGGGTCGGTATTGGCACCGTGCCGGGCAGTAATCCTACGATTGAGAACAACACCATTCTCTTACAGGCGTTGGGGGCTTTGGCTGCTCGCTATAGCGATAACTCGGGTGGGGTATTCCGGAACAACCAAATCGAAGGGGATCCACCTACAGCTAGCTTGGCGCTTCAGTCTCGACAAACGGGCAGCAGTGGCACGACCGGGATTCAACTGGATGGGGCGGGTTCTGTGCCGGCGATTCAGTCCAACAGGATTGGTGTGGGTGGAATTGCGGGGAGCTTCGGGATCCTTATTTTGCAAGGGACTCAGGCCCGTACTATTTCCGGGAATACTTTTCTGGCTAGGGGGAATGGGACAGGTATTGCGATTCAGGTGGCTCCTGGTACTCCGGCAGCTGTGGTGGCGACTTACCTAGCTAATAATGGCTTCCAGGGGAATTTCGCTCAGACTGTCACTGGAGGAGCAGCAACCCCAACTCCGACTCCAACATCAACCCCAACTCCAACTCCAACATCAACTCCGACTCCGACTCCAACATCAACCCCAACTCCGCCACTGGGTACTGGCCCGATTCAGATCACCCTTAGCTGGAACACAACTGATGACCTTGACCTGTATGTCACGGATCCCGGTCAGCAAACCGTATCTTTTGTGAATCCAAGTATTCCTTCTGGAGGGCGGCTGGATGTGGATGCCAATGCCAATTGTGCTGGAGTCATCACGAATCCTGTCGAGAATGTCTTTTGGATCTCTACTCCCCCCACAGGGACATATCGGATCGAGGTAGCATTGTTCCAACGGTGTTCCCAATCGACTGCGCCCATTCCCTTTACGGTGACACTGCGAAAGAATGGAGTTGTTGCACAGGTTTTCAATGGGTCGGCCACTTCGACTGGATCGGCGGGTCGATTTACTTTTTCCTTCCCCTAACATTCGGAATTTTACCTGAGAATGCGGGTAGGAACAGGGACTCTCAGGCTCAAAGCTAGGTCTTTGTCCCGGTCAGAAACACGCGATGCACCAAACCACTGACCATCGAGAGCACGATCGCCCCAATAAAGGCCCAACCAAAGTTATCGATGTTAAATGCATCACCGGCTAGGGCATCGGCAATCGCCAGACAAATGCCATTCAAAATCAGCCAAAACACCCCGAGGGTGAGGATGGTAATCGGCAAGGTGATCAACTGCAAAAACGGTTTCACCAGGCCATTTACCAATCCAATCACCAGAGCCGCCAGCAATGCTCCACCAAAGTCAGAGACATGGATCCCAGGTAGGAGCCAGGCCAGAATCATGACGCTCAAGGCAGACATTAGCCAAGTGGCCAACAGAGTTGCCATGCTTCCTCCGCTGCTGTGGTGCTTAGTCCGTGGTTGCTTCCAGTTCTATATTAACTGGGCTGGGCAGAACTAACGGGGCTTGGCAGGGATCCCGTCCACTGCTCAGGGCTATAGGTTTGTAGGGCCAGAGCATGAATACTGCTGCCCATCTGCTCCGCCAGAGCCCCATAGACCATGCGGTGCTGCTGCAACGTTGTTTTGCCCGCAAACAAGGGAGAGACAATTTCAACCCGATAGTGCCCGCCAGCCCCTAAGGGATCCCGTTGCCCTCCATGGCCGACATGACGATGGGATTCATCCTCCACCTGCACATGCAGTGCTTGCAGTTGGTCTATCAGGTGTTGCCGCAGTTGCTCAGGGGTGATCATGCCCACAGACTTGGAGGAAGGGGTCTCTTCAGATGACAAACTAGAGAACCAGCTACTTAGGACTGAACAGCTGTCCCAGCAAACGCTGCCTCTAGTAAGGGACGCAACTCATTGCGGGAGTGCATTTCTTGGATAATGTCGCAGCCCCCCACAAATTCACCGTCGATATACACCTGTGGGATGGTCGGCCAGTTGGAAAATTCCTTGATGCCCTGACGAATCTCAGGATCCTCCAGCACATTGACCGCCGCATAGGGGAAACCCAAACTGTCGAAAACGCGCACCGTCGCGTAGGAGAACCCACACTGGGGCATTTCTGGAGTGCCCTTCATGTAGATCAACACTTTGTTGGCACGGATCTGGTCACGAATTTTCTCTTCCAAAAGGGGATCCAGCATGGTGAGCAAGCCGATAGAGCAACAACAGGTGACAGGACAACCACTATCCCATCCTGATCTCATTCTCATCCACTTCTGCTCAACGTCAACGGATCCAGCCCAGTTCTGTCCTCTCTTTTCCCCTGGCACCCCCAAAAAATGTTAGAAGGAGAAGCAGTGGAGGTATCTGACCAGAGGCCATTCATGCTAACGGAAGCCGAGCACTCGGTGGTCGAAGATCCCAGCCCAACCGCACCCTCAGGTGAGATCGGGTCTCTACCCAAACCGGCACAAGCCCAGAAGCTGGGATTTTGGCAACAGGTGGGGGAAGACATCGACTGTGTGTTTGACCGGGATCCGGCGGCACGCAATCGCTGGGAGGTGATCTGCACCTATCCAGGGATCCACGCGCTCTTTTTGCATCGGATCGCCCATCGTTTGTGGAAACGGCGCTGGTTTTTCTTAGCTCGGTTGCTCAGCTTTTTTGCCCGTTCCTTTACCTTGATCGAGATCCACCCGGCAGCCCAGATCGGACGGCGCTTTTTTATCGACCATGGTTGCGGGGTGGTGATCGGCGAGACGGCGGAGATTGGCGACGATGTAACGCTCTACCACGGGGTTACTTTGGGGGGAACCTCTTGGGACAAAGGGAAACGCCACCCCACTCTAGAAAATGGTGTGATTGTCGGTACAGGGGCAAAGATCCTCGGCCCAGTCCGCATTGGCCATGGCTCCCGGATTGGGGCGAATGCCGTGGTGATTCAGGATGTGGCTCCAGAAATGACAGTGGTGGGGATCCCAGGCCGTGCGGTCATTCCACCCCATCAACGGCACATCCCCGCTCACGGGATCGATTTGGATCACCATCTCATGCCTGACCCGGTGGGACGAGCCATTGAGCGACTGCTGCACCGCATTCAAGATCTCGAAGCCCAAGTGGCCCATCTCAACAAAGAACGGGAACAAGCCCGGCAAGAGCAAGTCAAGAGTGGATCCGAGTATCCCTAGGTGAATCGCAAGGTATGCTGTGGGGGCGCTGGATACCAGCCCAGCTAGGTATCTTAGGCAACTCTGCTCTGTTTTGGGTAACAAAAGATCAATGCCTTCTCAGGACTTCTCCCCTTTGGCCTTACTGAGTGTATCTGACAAAACTGGACTGATCCCTTTTGCTCAAGCCCTAGTCCAGGAGCATGGTTTTCAACTGCTCAGCAGCGGGGGTACTGCCAAAGTGCTCTCAGAAGCAGGGATCCCTGTGACTCCCGTCTCCACCCATACGGGCGCACCCGAGATCCTGGGTGGGCGGGTCAAAACCCTCCATCCCCGCATTCACGGCGGTATTTTGGCCCGCTTGGAGCGCAGCGATGACCAAGAAGATTTGGATGCCTTGGGGATCCCACCGATTGGATTGGTCGTGGTTAATTTTTATCCCTTTGAAGAAACCGTAGCCCAAGCAGGCGTTTTACTGGCGGAAGCAACTGAACAAATTGATATTGGTGGCCCGACGTTGGTACGGGCAGCCGCCAAAAACTATGCCCACGTCACGGTACTGACGGATCCGGCCCAATACCCCCAGTATTTACAGCTGTTGTCCAGTACTTGCGGCGAATCCGAACGATTGGCGTTTCGCTTCCAGTGCGCCCGTCGCGCCTTTGAGCAGGTACTGGCCTATGATCGCGCCATTGTCAACTATCTGGCCCGTCCAGAATTGACCCAACAATTGCAACCGCAATCGGATCCTTCTCCAGTCCAGGAAGACATTTTTCAACTGCAAGGGATCCCTCAGCAAAGGCTGCGCTACGGCGAAAATCCCCACCAAGCCGCCACTTGGTATGTTGTGGATCCGGCTGCTCCCGGCTGGCACCAAGCCAAACAATTGCAGGGTAAAGAACTGAGCTACAATAACCTGCTGGACTTGGAAGCCGCCCGCGCCATTGTTGCCGAATTTGGCCCGGAACAAGCTGTGGCTGTGGTGGTCAAACACAACAACCCCTGTGGCGTCGCCCTGCGTCCTTCTTTGGCGGCAGCCTTTCGGGCTGCTTTTGCTGCTGACTCCGTTTCTGCTTTCGGGGGCATCGTTGGTCTCAATCAAACGCTGGATCGAGAAACCGCCCACCTCCTGACGGAACCTTTTTTGGAATGTGTGGTGGCCCCCGACTGTACCTTGGAAGCAGCTGAGCTGCTATCGGCCAAAAAGAACCTGCGGGTATTGATCTTGCCCAACTGGCAAGTGGGGCCGGCCCAGACGATTCGCACCTTAGCGGGGGGCTTTCTGGTCCAAGATGCCGACCCCCCTCAGGGATCCGACAGCCAACAGTCTTGGCGAGTGGTGACAGAACGGCAGCCCACCCCAGAAGAATGGGCCGAATTGGAATTCGCTTGGAAAGTCTGCAAACATGTCAAATCCAACGCCATTGTGATTGCCAAGCAGGGGCAAACGGTGGGCATTGGGGCTGGGCAGATGAACCGAGTTGGAGCTGTAGAAATTGCCCTGAAACAAGCCAGATCCGAAGCCGCTGGGGCAGTTTTGGCCAGTGATGGATTTTTTCCCTTTGCCGATAGCGTTGAGGTGGCTGCCCAATCGGGGATCCGCGCCATCATTCAGCCGGGAGGGAGCATTCGGGATCCCGATTCCATTGCAGCGGCCAATGCTGCCGATATTGTGATGATTTGCACCGGCATCCGCCACTTCTTGCACTGATTTTCCCACCGAGTTTTGGGGCTAGCTCCTTAGGCAGCTAGAGATTTGCAAGTGTTAGAAGCTGACCTACAGCAGCCGTGGCCTTATGCCGGGGATCCCACTGGGGTTGGCACTGCCGTCTCAGACGTAAGTGTTGAGCTCAGTTCTGGATCTACGGGTTCAGCGGTTTCGGCAGGGGGCAACTCAGGGGGGGGTACAGGCTGCGGCAAAAAGTCGATGGTTTCCCAATTTTTGGAGTCGGGGGTGGAATAGGCCAATAGCCATCGTTCCGACAGGGCTTGCGGGTCTTGGGTTTGTTCTTTTGTATTTGTATGGGCAAGAGTGAGCTGAAAGGGATCCCCTTTGCGGCGATAGGGACGACGGGATCCCGGCAGCTTCACGGCAAGCGTATAGGTACCGCTGAGGTGATGGCCCTCCACTTTTTCCCCGGAGGCCAACAGCAACGGTTCGCGGCGATCTTGGCGGATCTTCACTTCTTGCAATTCCAACCGGGCCAGCAACTGTTCACTCCCCACTAGGGATCCCACTTCAGCGGGCAAATGGGACATTTGGTAAGCCAAAGCCTGCTGGACAATCGGTTTCGGGGCTTTAGGGCCACAGCCACTCAGCAACCCCACCAGCCAGAGGACCAGACAACAGAGAGCCAATCCTCGGGAACAATGGCTCCAATCCGGTTTGGGCATAGCCTCCCCCCCCATTTCTCTTATGTTTACCCCTGTCGGGGATCCCGCTCAAGCCATCAAACTGAAGCCAAGGCGGGCTGTTGCTTCAAATATTCTGTATTCACCCCCGACTCACGGGTAAGGGCCACCAGTCCGGTGCGGGCGATCTCACGGATGCCGAAGTGGGTCAGCATTTTGATAATCGCCACCATTTTGCCGGGATCCCCGGTCACCTCTAGGGTCAAGGATTCCTCCGCCACATCCACAATGCGGGCGCGAAACATCTGGGCCACATCCATAATGTCGGAGCGGGTATCGGGGCTGGCATTCACCTTAATCAGCATGAGCTCCCGTTCCACACAGGGAACATTCGTGATATCAGTTACCTTGAGCACATCAATGAGCTTGTAGAGCTGCTTGGTCATTTGCTCCACATCGTGCTCGTCCCCCGGTACCACCATGGTGATGCGAGAAACACCGGGTCGCTCAGTGGGACCAACGGTAAGACTATCGATATTGAAGCCCCGGCGGGCAAACATCCCTGCTATACGGGTTAAAACGCCAGGCTGATCCTGCACAAGGGCGCTGAGAGTGTGTTTCACGGCAACAAAAACGGTAGAAAAGGGGGATTCGCTGAACCTTAGCGACTTTTATCCTCATATTATTGTGTCACAGGCCGGGATCCTTCTAGGCGGATTGTTCTGTGTCTGGATCTGCTGGATCTGAATTGGGATCCCCGCTATTGAGGCGCAGCCAAGACCGCTGCACTTGCTTGGCTAAAGCCAGGTTGTGGTGTTTACGGCAAACCGCCAAAGCCGCTTGCCAATCGGAAAGGGCTGTCATCTTATCTCCCATGTGGCAGTGGGCCAATCCCCGCCCGTACAGGCCATACTCATCCGAAACATCCACCTGATTCCGATTGGCTTCAAGGCGAAAGGCACGGTCATAGTCATCGAGGGCGGCTTTCAGCTCCCCCAACTCGTAGAGGGCATTGCCCCGATTGTAGAGGGTGTTGGGTTGCTGGGGATCCGCCTCTAGGCTGCGATCCAAATCCGCAATCGCCTCGTCATACCGATCGGCACAGGAGTAGGTGACGCCACGGTTGTAGTAGAGGGCTGGGTCAGGCTGTAGCTCAATCGCTTTGGACCAATCGGCCAACGCAGCCTCCCACTCCCCCAGGTAATTGTGGAGGCTAGCTCGTGCAGCAAAAGCAGGGGTCGAGGTGGGATCCAACTGAATCGCTTCATTCAGATGGGTGAGGGCGATGGGCAGGGATCCCTGCTGAGCCAGCAGATTGGCTAAGTGGATGTGGTAGGTAGCACTGGGGCGTAAAGCCACCAACTGGGTGAGATCGGCAATCGCTCCTTCCGTATCCGCTTGACCCACTCGAATTAGGGCACGGCAGGAATAGGGTTCTGGCTGGCGCGGGGCCAACTGGATCGCCCGGTCAAAATCCGCCAGGGCCAAGGGTACTTGGTTGAGGGCAAAATAGGCTTTTCCCCGCAAAAGGTAGGCATTGGTCAGGTTAGGATCCTGTTGCAAAGCCAAGCTCAGCTGTTCGACGGCCCCCGACAGATCCCCTTTCAGCCACTGTTCTCGACCGCGGTTGTAGGCCAAAATCGCGGGGCGAGTAAACACGGAAATGGCTGCCGCACTGGCCAATCCCATCACCGCCAAGGCTCGATCCTGCCGCCAACTGAGCATGCCCCCCAAGAGTAGGGCAGTGATGATCAAAACCCGCAAACCAGTGGAAGAGTGGACTTTGGACATGGTATCCAACCAAGGTCTGCTTTTATTCTGCATGATCTGGCAGTGGAGAACACCAAGAACCGGAGTGTCATTGGCGGCCAGATCGGTCAAGCTGGAGCCGAACCAACCCAGAGGTTTTTTTGAACCTTTGTTGGGTTGTTGTCGAACCTCTAGGTGTGAGAGGACGCTGTGAACGACCAGATGATCAAAAGTACCCTGCCGCTCTTGGCCCTCTTGGCAGGGTTTGTCCTGTTTGGCCCGACGCTAATTCTGGAGGCCACCGATTTTATCCTCGGTTACCCGGTCGATTTGATTCGGGTGCAAGAAGGGGGCAACAGCCAGCCGCTGCCATGATCTGTTGGTCGATAGATGGAGCTGTGGGTGCAGAGGGATCCCCATCCTCTCTAGACAACGTTCTAGACAGAATTCGGGGATCCCAGCCGCTAGCCTAGGCCCAGAGCATCAACCGCATCTCGTAGGGATCGTGCATATCCGGATGGAAGGGCATCACCCGCAATGCCAACCCCTGTAAGCCGCTGGCATCATAGCGAATTTGTCCCGAGAAAATCGCCCGATCCTCAACCGTCTGCACGTAATGCATCGGGGTGATTTGCCCCTGCTGAATGTGGCCGGTATCATCCACAGGCCCCTGGTAGGCTTGCAAAACCACATCCTGCGGCTGCAGGGATCCCAGTCGTACCTCGACGGTTATGGTTAGGGGATCCCTCGCCATCACGGTTTGACAGCCTTGTTGACTGTCTTGCACCCCAGACTTGGCCAGAGTGCCCTGTGGGTGTTCTATCTGCACCCCTAGCACCTGAATGCCATACCAGTTCTCCTGGAGATGGTTCTGCCAGCGGGTGAACCGACGGGCAGATTCAAAGTTTTCGCTGCGCATGCGGTCGAAGTAGTTACTCAGAGGAATGTAGGCTCGTTCGGCATACTCCTGCACCATCCGTTGGGTACTAAACAGTGGGGCGTTGAGGCGAATCGACTGCTTCATGCGCTGGATCCACTGATGGGGTAAACCATCGCTGCTGACCTGGTAGAAAGCCGGGGCAACCTCTTGTTCCAGCAAATCGTAGAGGGCATTCGATTCCACCTCATCCTGATAGGCTCGATCCTCGTATTCCTCGCCGCGACCGATGGGCCAGCCGGTTTGGTAGTAGTCCGCCTCATCCCACCAGCCATCCAAAATGCTCAGGTTTTGTCCACCATTGGCGGCAGCCTTCATACCACTGGTGCCACTGGCCTCCCGCGGGCGCAGGGGGTTGTTCAGCCATACATCCACCCCCGCCACCATCATGCTGGTGACATGCATGTCGTAGTCTTCGATAAACACCAAGTGCTGCCGAAATTCCGGCTGTCGCGACAACTGCACAATTTGGCGGATCAGCTCCTTACCGGGTGTATCGCGGGGGTGAGCTTTACCGGCAAAGATGAATTGCATCGGGTACTTGGGATGATTCAGCAGCGCCTTGAGACGATCCGGGTTCCGCAACAGCAGGGTGGCTCGTTTGTAGGTGGCAAAACGGCGGGCAAAGCCAATGGTGAGGATTTCTGGGTTGAGAGCTTCGGAAGCCCGTTGCACTTCGATGTTAGAGGCGGCCCGTTTGTGCAACTGCGCCATCAGGCGTTCGCGGGTAAAGCTGACCAGCCGGGAGCGACTGCGCTCGTGGATCCGCCACAGTTCGCTGTCCGGGATGCGATCCACCTTCTGCCACAGCGGATCGGAAGGGGGAGCTTCTGGCCAGTCGGGGCCTAAGTAGCGGTCATAAAGCGCTTGGTACTCTTCCCCCACCCAGGTACGGGTATGGATCCCGTTGGTGATGGAGGTGATGGGCACTTCTTCTAAGGGGATCCCCGGCCAAAGGCGGCTGAACATTTTGCGGGAGACCGCCCCGTGCAACTTGCTCACCCCATTCACAAAAGAGGCCATGTTGATGGCTAGCACCGCCATGCTGAAGGGCGACTGAAAATCGCCGGTGTTCTCCCGACCCAAAGCCAAAAAGCGCTCTCGACTCAGGCCCAGTTGGCTGTAGTAGGAGCCGAGGTAGTAGTCAATTTTATCGGGGGGAAACAGGTCGATCCCCGCAGGCACAGGGGTGTGGGTGGTAAACATTTGGCTGGACTTGGCCACCTGCCAGGCCTCTTCAAAGCTCAACCCCTGCTCAGCCATCAACAGGCGCATCCGTTCCACCGCCAGAAAAGCGGAGTGTCCCTCGTTCATGTGGTAGACGGTGGGGCGGATCCCAAGGGCGCGCAAGGCCCGCACCCCGCCAATCCCTAGCATGATCTCTTGGTGGATGCGCAGATCCTGGTCGCCGCCGTACAGCTCATCGGTAATATCTTGGTCATATTGGCTGTTGGGCTCAATGTTGGTATCCAACAGGTAGAGAGGTACCCGGCCCACATTCACTTTCCAAATGCGCGCCAACACCTTACGGTTGGGGTAGTCCACCTCGATGCGAATCTCTTTGCCCTCGGGATCCTTTTGCAATTCCAGGGGCATATTAAAAAAGTCGTTGATGGGGTAGCGTTCCTGTTGCCAGCCATCCGGGTTCAGGTACTGGCGGAAATAGCCTTTTTGGTAAAGTAAACCCACCCCCACCAAAGGTAGGCCGAGGTCACTGGCGGCTTTCAGGTGATCCCCAGCCAAAACCCCTAAGCCCCCAGAGTAAATAGGTAGGCAATCTGCCAGGCCAAACTCGGCGGAAAAATAGGCGTAGCATTCGCCTTCTACAGCATGGGCAGCCCGGTGCTTGCGATACCAGGTATCTTTTTGCAAATAGCTATGGAGCTGCTGAGTTGCCCGTTCCAGCTGAGCCAAAAAGCCGGGATCCTCTGCCAACTCATCCAGCCGTTCCTGCCGGATTTCTCCCAAAAGAGCAATCGGATTGTGGGCACAGCGATCCCATAGATCGGGATCCATACGGCTAAATACATTACGGGTTTCGACATTCCAACTGAAATGCAGGTTGTAGGCCAAGAAGCGCAGACTTTCCAGAGCAGCGGGTAAGTAAGGGGTAACCTTAAAGGTACGTAACGGCTTCATAGAGATCCCGGAGGAACATTGCCACTGTCAAGCTACCTTGCTCCCTGTCAAAGTCTGGGGCTTTTTAGCTTGAATGCTGATTTGGCATAATCCTACCGCTCCGGGATCCCACCCAAACCGAAGTGATGGATTCCGAGAGAATTTGCCGGATCTAGTGCCTCCTCTGCCGATGTCGGGTAGATTTGGCGGTACGGGGTAAACGCCTACAGCACGTTACGCGAACGGTTAATGCCATGAAACGCCCGATTCAGGATTCCACTGCCTCTTCTTCCCGTCCAAAGCACAGCCAGGGTAGAAGGTTTTCTATCCAAGGTCTGGGCCTGGGCTTGTTTTTGGGATCCCTGATCTTGGGGGGGTGGGCTGGCAAGCCTCTGACCTGGGCACAGGAGGCAGACCCCGAGGCCGAAGTGTTTGTGCCAGGGGGCAATATTGACCCGGCCTCGCAAATCCGGGTACGCAATGAGCTGGTGACGATTTGTGGTGATTACCGTTGCGAAGGCTATCGCTTTCCGGTGCGGGTGTTGATCAGCCCAGATGACACTTTGGAAACCCTACTGGAGCGGCTGGGTGCGGAGATGCTGCGGGAGGTGGATCGGGTCTTTCAAAGTCGCCCCAATCTGAAGCGGGTCATCCTTGATGGCTATGTGTTTTCAGGAACTCCCACCTTCGTCAGTCGGGAAGTGTTGGTGCAAACGCTGTTTGTCCCCCGACACCGCTGGGAGGTGGGCCGTTTTGGGCTGGAGCAGGATACCGTATTCTATGCTGAGCTGCTTGGGCAGGTGACTCCGCTCCTCACCCCAACCCCATCCCCGCAGCCGGGATCTGAAGAAACTTTGCCACCGCTGCCGGATCTCCCCCCTGTTACACCTGAAACCCCTGCTCCAACAGAAACTCCAATCATTCAAGAAACTCCTACTCCAGAAGAGACTACCGCAGCACCGCCACCGCCGCAGGGAGATATCATTGAGCGGCAGCCGATTCAACCCTAATGGGGTTGGGGTCTTCCATCTTGGTGAATGCTTGGTGAATGTCAGGGAGGGTGAAGGGATCCCTCCAAAGGTTCCCTATTTCTGGATTCATTCATTCTGTTCAACAATCTTTCAGCCGTTGCCCGCTTGAGTCCTGGGCTAGGGTGATCTAGGCTGCAAAAAAAGAAGAGGATCCCTCTGGTTAATTGTTTGACGGGTACATAGCAGCATGGCAGGACATAGTAAGTGGGCCAACATTAAGCGGCAAAAGGCCCGCGTAGATGCCAAGAAGGGCAGTATATTCACCAAACTTTCCCGCGCGATTATTGTGGCGGCTCGCAATGGTTTACCGGATCCAGACGGGAATTTTCAGCTACGGGCGGCGGTGGATAAAGCCAAAGCGGCGGGGATGCCCAGTGAGAACATTGAACGGGCAATCGCCAAGGGATCCGGCAACTGGAGCGACGACAGCCCTCTAGAAGACATTCGCTATGAGGGCTACGGCCCCGGGGGGGTGGCGGTTTTGATCGAAGCCATGACCGACAACCGCAACCGGACTGCGGCTGAAGTGCGGGAAGCCTTTAGTAAGACAGGGGGCAGCTTGGGGGAAACCGGCTGTGTCAGTTGGATGTTTCGGCAAAAAGGGGTGATCAGCCTCGAGGTGGTGCCGGATGAAGAAGCGCTGCTCTTAGCTGTGGCCGAAGCCGGCGGAGATGATCTGAGTACCGATGGCTCGCAGGCAGAAGTCTATTGCGACTACACGCTGCTGGAGCAGGTGGCCACCCATCTGAAAAAAGAGGGCTACCAGGTTCAAGATGTGGGTATTCGCTGGATCCCGTCCAATGGGGTGCAGGTGGAGGATGCGGAGACGGCCAAGCTGGTGCTCAACCTGATGGAGCGGCTGGATAACCTGGATGATGTGCAGAATGTCTATGCCAACTTTGAGATTGACGAAGCAGTGATGGAAAGCCTGGTTTAAGGGACTCTAGACCTGTCGGGGATTGGGGACAGCCCCTTCAGCGAATCTTGACAGCGGTTCCGGTGGCTGTGATCAAAAGCAGTACCCCGGTTTGGTCGATGTTAATGGTGCCGGTGTTCAGGTCAATGCCGATCACCCCATCTGCCCCCAGCCGTTTGGCCCGCCGTTCCAACTCAGCAATTGCTTCTTTCTGGCCCTGTTCAAAAACCCGTTCGTAGGCTCCCGTGCGCCCGCCGATAATATCTCGGATCCCTGCAAAGAAGTCCCGTAGGGCGTTGCTCCCATAAACCACTTCGGCAGTAACAATGCCCAGGTAGCTTTCAATTTCTACCCCTTGCAACACATCAGTGGTCGACAGCAACATTCTTTAACCTCTGGGTCGGCACCCCTCCAGGCTAGCTGAGACGCTCCAGACAACCAAAGTGTTGCAACCCTTCTAGGATCCCGCCTGCGCAGGTGGCTGCAGCCAAAAGACAGTGGGGAGTAGGGTTTTTGCGGTACCAATCCAACAACTCCGGCTGGGCATTGCCCACCACGACACCGTAGCCCCCGGATTCGATGGCCGCCTGGAGCAGCAGTTGATCATTGCCAGAATCTCCACAGGCCAGGGTCTGTTCTCCAGGGATCCCCCACTCCTGTTGTAAGTAGCGCAGAGCGGAGCCTTTATTCCCGGCTAGGGGGAGCAAGTCCAAGTCCCGACCACTGCTGTACACCGGGTTCACCGCTAGGCCCCGTTGCGCCAGTTCTCGGCTCAGTTGTGCGATCACCCATTCCGCCCGTCCGGCATCCAGCCAATAGCTGAGCTTGAAGGATCCCTGTTCTGAAGCGGGTTGGGGGCGCAGTTCCGGAAATTGAGCTGCCACCTCAGCCACTGCCTCCCGATCCCATCCCTGGGAAAGATGATTTGTCCAATTGGGATCCGGTTCAGGGAGCCCTTGGTAGTGCACAGCAGTGCCCACCGAGAGGATTAAAGCATCAGGGGGTAACAGCGGGTATTCCTGTAGCAGTTCTTGGTACAGATACCAGGATCGGCCTGTGGCATAGACGAGCTTTAAGCCCGTTTGGGCACGCAGCTGTTCCAGTTTGGGATTTAAGTCCTGCAAGGCTGAGGGATCCCCAACCAAGGTGTAATCCAAATCAGTGACCAACAATTGCAAGTCCACATTCCAGTTCCCAGGCACCTTCATCCACCTCTCGGGATCACCGCTTCCACAGCGTACCAGCTTCACGTAGTTGCGTAGTCGCGTGGTTGCGTGGTCGCATTCGCGTTGCGGAGCATTAGCCTCAACGTAGGTTTGTTACAACAGCACTTGTGTTCCTCACCCACCGGATCCACAACCCCATGTCTAAACCCATTCGAGTGGTCGGTAGTTTGAATATGGACTTGGTGGTGCAAGTGCCCCATCAACCCATTGCTGGCGAAACGGTGCTGGGATCCGACTACACCACCTACCCCGGCGGCAAAGGGGCCAATCAGGCGGTGGCTGCGGCACGGGCAGGTGGACAGGTGGAAATGTGGGGGGCTGTCGGATCCGATGGCTTTGGCCAGAGTCTGCGGGACAATCTCGAGCAAAATGGCATCGATACCCAGCAACTGCAAACCTTGGAAGGCTCCAGCGGCATTGCCCTGATCACAGTGGATCCCAGCGGGCAAAACAGCATCGTGGTCAGCCCAGGTGCCAATGGGCGCTACACCCCGCAGCGCTTGCCCCCCTTCACTCCCGCCGCCTTACTCCTACTGCAACTGGAAATTCCACTCCCGACGGTCTTGGCGGTGGCTGAGCAAGCCTTTACCCAAGGGATCCCGATTTTACTCAATCCTGCCCCCATTCAGCCTTTGCCGGGATCCCTGTTGCGCCAAATTCGCTACCTGGTGCTCAACGAAACCGAAGCCGCCAGCTTCACTCAATCCCCGATTGAAACGCCTGAACAAGCCCAAATGGCAGCACAACGTTTACAACAGCACGGGATCCCGACGGTGATCCTCACGTTGGGCGGGGCAGGGTTGGCCTGGGCGGATGGGGAAGATAGGGGCTATCTACCGGCTCATGCGGTGAACGTGGTGGATACCACTGCCGCTGGAGATGGGTTTTGTGGGGCTTTGGCCGCTTGTTTGGCAGCGGGGGGATCCCTGCAGGAAGCGTTGCGTTTTGCCAATGCCGCCGCCGCACTCGCGGTCACTCGAGCGGGAGCGCAGACCAGCCTTGCCCAGCGTGCTGAAATTGAAGTTTTTTTGGCAGACCAGAGGGGGGATCCCAGCCCCTAATTTTGGGTTCGGGAAAAAGATGAAAATCGAGGGATCCTAGGGTAAATTCATGGCGGCTCGGTAGCGCTCCCCGAGGGTTTGAGTGGCCGCTGAGAGGGTTTTGTGTCGCCAAGTGCCCCGATTTAGCATCTGCTGCCGCAAGGTTTCCACCCTCGGGGAAAGGGATCCCGGCTACCCACAGAATTGGCCCGCTTCAATCCGTCGCTTCCCCCGTACCCACACGCTATCCACCACCCGACTGGGACGGCCCAACACCAACAACCCAATCGGATCTGTGCGCGGCAACAAGGACAACTGGGTGAGATCGCAGAGAACCAAATCGGCAGATTTGCCCACAGTTAGAGATCCCGTTTCCTGTTCTAGGCACAGCCCTTTGGCACCTCCTAAGGCAGCCATCTCAAGGCTTTGGCGGGGGGCAACAGCAATTTGTGATGAGCATCCACCTAGATCCCGGTGGGGGCAGGCTAGAGCCAATGGCGGCAATTCGGCCCGCTACAATATGCAGATCTCTAACTTCGTATCCTTCCCCTGACGGGATCCAAGCCTGTTGCAGAGTAAACTCTGTTGTTGGGTGCAATTGACTTTCCTGAAGGAGTAACAAGATTTAGCTATTATTGCAACCTATTCAGAAAGTCGGGATCCCTTTTTGTCAAATCGTGCTCAATTCCTTCTCTTTCTCCGCTAGCAGCTCATCCACCTTCTTGATGTAGCGGTCGGTCAGTTTTTGGATATCATCCTGCAAACCTTTGGACTCATCTTCGGAAAGCTCACCATTTTTTTCTTGTTTACGCACCGCATCAATCGCATCTCGCCGGATGTTGCGAATCGAGACCCGGCCTTCTTCCGCCAGTTTGGCCACCTGTTTGCTGAGTTCTTTGCGCCGCTCCTCCGTTAGGGGTGGGATATTGAGGCGCACCACTTTACCATCGTTGCTAGGGTTCAAACCTAGGTCAGAAGCCACAATCGCCCGTTCGATCGCGGCCAGAGTCGAGGGATCAAACGGTTGGATCAAAAGGGTACTGGAGTCGGGAGTGGTGAGGGTGGCCAAGGATTTCAGAGGGGTGGGCACGCCGTAATACTCCACCTGAACGCGATCCAACAGACTGGAATTGGCCCGTCCGGTACGCACCGTATTAAAGGCGCGCTGCGTCGCTTGCACCGCTTTACCCATCAGCTCTTCGACTTCAGCTAGCTCCACGGGGTTTCCCTCTCATTCAAGACAGTCAGACTCTGGTAAAGCTGGCATCTCTACCGTGAGCCCGACCTCAATTTTACTGCCTTGTTGGGATCCGCAAGGGATCCAGAGCTGGATTCCGTTCAATTCGGATTGCCCGTTTAGAGCAGGATCTAAAGATAATCTAAAGAAGATCCTGAATTTACCGCCAAAATGCCCCCTAGCGGGATGGTACGAATTCACAACTCGCGCCGGGCTTCGAGAGCACGGGCCAGGGTGACCTCATCGGCGTATTCCAGTTCGGATCCCATCGGCAGCCCAAAAGCCAGCCGGGTCATGTACAACGTGGGGGAGACTTGCTTTAGGAAATCCTTGATCACGTGCATGGTTACTTCCCCCTCGACGCTGGGGCTAATGGCGAAGATCAGCTCCCGCGGCTTTTCCTGGGCTACCCGTGCCACCAGCTCCCGGATGTGGAGTTGATCCACCCCAATGCCATTCATCGGGGAAATCAGACCCCCCAGAACGTGGTAACGGCCCTTGAACTCACGAGTTCGTTCCAGGGCAATCAAATCCTTCACCTCCGCCACCACACACCACAGCGAGGGATCCCGCTGGGGAGACCGACAAATCTCACAGGGATCCTCCGCCGACCAATTAAAGCAAATGGAGCAATGTTTAACCGTCTGCTTGGCTTCCAGGAGAGCTTGGGCCAAAGCTTCGATCTCGGTGACGGGGCGATTGATGAGATGCAAAGCCAACCGCTGAGCGGTTTTGGCACCGATACCGGGTAGCCGTTGCAGTTCCTCGATTAGGCGAGCCAGCGGGCGGGTATACATAGAGGGCTAGCGAGGGAGGGGATCAACCCAATCCCAACCCGGGCAGACTGATGTTTCCGGTCAGCTCCTCCATCCGCTTGCGCATCGTTTCGGCAGATTGGGTATAGGCATTCACCATCGCCGTTAGGATCAAATCCTCCAGCACATCTGGGGCCTCCTTGAGGGCATCGGGATCCAGCGAAACCTTGAGGGGCTCCTGGTTGCCATTCACAGTGACTTTAACCAGCCCATTGCCAGCTTCCCCGACGATCTCCATTTCTTCGAGCTCCTTTTGGAGCTTTTGAGCACCGTCACGCACCTCTTGGGCTTTCTTGAGCGCTTCTTGGATTTTGCCGAATGGGCCAAAGCCTCGGGTCATGGGATCCTCTTCTTCATTCCAGATCACTGCTGTACTACTCTACCCGTTTCCTCCCGTCGGTAAAAGCACCTGAAAAATCGAGGAAGAATTCAGCTCCCTTAGGGAGACGTTAACCCGATCCGATTATCCTCAACAAGTAAGCCAACCAGTCAGCATCTCAAATCAGCATCACCCATCAGCAACAGCACTTTGGCAGGAGGAACGATGGCCCAACTTTTGCAGGATCCCCGACTATCCCAAGCTGCTCCCCGCAGCCTCAGCCAACCCAGCCGCCGCCCTTCCCGAACCTGGCGTTGGATCCCGGAGCGTTGGTATGTGCATTTGGGCCTGTTGCTGGCCTGTTTGGTGTTGGGGTTCCCAGTGTTGTATGCCGTGATTGTGAGCACCCAGAACAATGCGGAAGTGTTTCGCTATCAATTTACCTTTGGCTCATCCTTTGGCTTCAACTGGCGACAGGTGATGGTGTCGCGGCACCTGGGCAGTTACATGCTCAACAGCACGATCATGGCGGTGGCGATCACCGTCGGTAAGACCATTTTGTCGTTGTTGGCGGGGTTGGCCTTTGTTTACTTCCGCTTTCCGGGTAAGTGGCTGGTGTTTGGTTTTGTACTGATCACGTTGATGATGCCCACGGAAATTTTGATCATTGCCCTGCTGCGTTTTGTCACTGGCTTAGGTTGGGGATCCACCTACTACGCCCTGATTGTGCCTTTTTTGGCCAGTGCAACGGCGACTTTTCTGTTTCGGCAACATTTTTCCAACATTCCCAGCGAACTCTCCGAGGCAGCCCAATTGGATGGGGCCAACCCGCTGCAATTTCTCACCCAGGTGTTGATCCCCCTCAGTTGGAATGCGATTGGGGCCCAGGCAGTGATTCACTTCGTCTACGCTTGGAATATGTACCTGTGGCCTCGTTTGATCATCCAGGGACAGGAAAAACAGGTGGTGCAAGTGGGGTTGCAATCCCTGCTCAACCTGGATAGCTCCGCCTCCTATGGCCCGATGATGTTGGGGGCGATCATCGCCAGTATTCCGCCGGTGGTGGTGTTCATGGCCTTGCAGAAGCCGTTTATGAGCGGTTTTGCTCTTGCCCGCGACAAGTAAACCTCTCCTTGGTCGGGATCCGATGCCACGGGAACGCCTGCCCTGTTTGAGTACCAGCCTTCATGCCCAGAGATTTGCGTCGCTTTATCGCCCTGTTGGAATCCCGTGGTCAGCTCCGCCGCATTCCCGCAGAAGTGGATCCCGACCTAGAAATTGCCGAGATCGCCGATCGCCTCTTGGCCAGTGGCGGCCCAGCCCTGCTGTTTGAGCGGGTGAAAGGATCCCGTCTGCCGCTTGTGATCAATGCCCTGGGGACGGTGGAGCGCATCTGCTGGGCCATGGGGATGGAACAGCCGCAGGAGCTGGAAAGCCTGGGTAAAAAATTGGCGTTGCTCTACCAACCGCGTCCCCCGAAAACGTTCTCGCAGGCAGTGGAACTGGGGCAGGCTTTGTTCAGTGTGTTCAAGGCTAAGCCCAGCCGCGATCTCTTGCCCCCCTGTCAGCAGGTGGTGTTGCGGGGAGAAGAGGTGGATCTGGGCCAATTGCCGCTGTTGCGGGTCTATCCGGGGGATGCGGGGCGGGTGCTGACCCTGGGCTTGATGGTGACCAAGGATCCCGAAAACGGGATCCCCAACGTGGGGGTGTATCGGCTGCAACTGCAAAGCCGCAACACGATGACGGTGCAGTGGCTCTCGGTGCGGGGGGCAACCCGCCATTTGCGCAAAGCGGCAGCACTGGGCAGAAAGTTGGAAGTGGCCGTCGCGGTGGGGGTGGATCCCTTGGTGATCATGGCGGCGGCAACCCCAGTACCGGTGGATCTGTCGGAATGGCTGTTTGCCGGTCTCTACGCAGGAGAAGGACTCCACCTGGCCCAGTGCAAAACCGTGGATCTGCAGGTGCCAGCCCACGCGGAGATGGTCTTGGAAGGCACAATCACCCCTGGGGAAGTGGCCCCCGACGGCCCTGCTGGAGATCACATTGGCTACTACGGCCCCCGCAATGAGCAAGCCCCCCTGATTCGCTTTCACTGCCTCACCCACCGCCGCGATCCGATTTATCTCACCACCTTTAGTGGCAAGCCCCCGAAAGAAAACGACATGATGGCCCTAGCCCTGAACCGGGTTTACACCCCCATCCTCAGGCAACAGGTACCGGAAATTGTGGATTTCTTTTTACCCATGGAGGCTCTCGGTTACAAAGCAGCCATTCTTTCCATTGACAAAGCCTATCCCGGCCAAGCGCGGCGGGCGGCTCTTGCCTTTTGGAGCGCTCTGCCCCAATTCAGCTACACCAAATTTGTAATCGTAGTGGACAAAGACATCAATGTCCGGGATCCACGGGCAGTCGTTTGGTGCCTCTGTTCACGGGTGGATCCGCAGCGGGATGTGTTTATTCTGCCGGATAACCCCTTCGACTCCCTGGACTTTGCCACCGAAAAACGCGGCCTGGGGGGCAAAATGGGCATCGATGCCACCACGAAGATTCCTCCAGAAACCGATTCCCCCTGGCGGGATCCCCTCACCCCCGATCCGGCAGTGGCGGAGTTGGTCAATCGCCGCTGGGCGGAATATGGCCTAGCGGATCTCAACCTGCAACCGGCGGATCCCCGCTTGTTTGGGTATGAATTTTAGGAAACTCAGGCCCGCAGCGCTTCGATCGGATCCAGTTGCGCCGCTTTACGGGCCGGGAAAATGCCGAAGACCAACCCAATGGCCGTTGAAAGAGAAAAGGAAACCACCACCGCCACCGGATCGATTGTGGTAGCCAAGGGGGTGAAAACCTGTACCGCCACCAAGAGGCCACTGCTGAAGAGGATCCCGATCACTCCCCCCGTCACGGCAATAAAAATGGCTTCTGTGGCAAATTGCTGCAAAATCTGGCGGCTATCGGCCCCGATTGCCTTGCGAACCCCAATCTCATGGGTGCGCTCCGCCACTGAGATCAACATCACATTCATGATCCCCACCCCCCCCACCAGCAGGGAAAGGGCCGCCGTACCCGTCAACAACACCCGCAGTAGGCCCAGGATTGTGGCTGCCCCATCCAGCAACACCTTTTGGTTACGGATGATAAAGTCATCTTCCCCCACCAATTGATGCCGCTGCCGCAGCAAGTTGCGAATTTGAAACTCCGCTGCCGGCAGATCCTCCACCGAGCGGGCCGAAACAAAAATCGCTGTCAATTCTGTGCCGTAGGGGGATCTGCGCCCGACAAACTGATTGGCCACCACATCCACCGGCAAGAACACCCCAGCATCGCTATTGCCAAACACTGTCGGCTTCGAGCGCAAAGTCCCGATCACCTCAAAGGGGAGATTATTCAGCAGCACGGTCTCCCCGATAGCAGCTGCGGGATCCAGGCCAAACAGTTGACTAGCCGCCTCGCTACCCAGAACCACCACGGAGCGCTGTTCCTCAATATCTGCGGGCGAAAGAAAGCGACCGTGTTCTATCTCCAGGTTCAACACCGACAAATACTCCGGCCAGGTGCCTGTGGCTTCGTAGCGGCGATCCACTCCCCCCCGCACTGCACGCACATTGACGCTAAGGCTGGGTACGGCTGCCGCTACGGCGGGCACTTCCTGTTCAATCGCCATCAGATCATCCAGGGTAATCGGTCGGATATTGCTGGCATCCGCTAGGCCCAAGCTAGACGAAAAGACAATGAGTAAATTGGTACCTAAAGACCGGAACTGATCCACCGCCATCTCCTGGGCGGCATTCCCAAACCCGGCAATTGCCACCACCGCTGCATTGCCGATCAGGATCCCGAGCATGGTTAGGCCCGTGCGCAGACGATGCCGCTGCACCATTTGCCAGGCCATTTTGGCAGAAGTCACCAGGCTCATGGTTAGGGCTCCGCTTTGATCAACGCATCGAGGGTCATTCCCGGCGGCAAGGAGGTAAAGACGCGATCGCCCGCTTGCAGCCCAGAGAGAATTTGGGTGACCCCGCTTTGGGTGATGCCCGTTTCCACTTGCCGATAGATGGGCCGTTGGGTTGCAGGATCCAGCAGGATCACGCCTTCTTGGCCTTGCTCATAGGTGACGGCAACGGAGGGTACGGTCAAGGCTTGCGGCTGGGGATCCCCGATAAAATCCACCGAGACATTCATGCCTGTCCGCAAAAAGTCTGCTCCCGGTTCCGGTTCCACAATCACCCGAAAGACCGTCACTTCCCGCACCACCACAGTGGCGGGTGCAATTCGTTTCACCTTACCCCGCACCACCCGATCCGGATAGGCAAGGGAGCGAATCTCCACCGGTTGACCCACCTGCACTTGCGCAATTTGGGCTTCCGGTACCTCCGCCCGCACTTCGATCCCTTGCGCCAGGGCCAAAATCGAGCTAGAAGAAGCCGCGGTCGCATCCGAAGCCGCTGTGGTCGGGGCAACAAAAGAACCAATTTCGGCAAAACGCTGCACCACAATCCCTGTAAAGGGAGCACGGATTTCTGTATCGGCGATTCGGGATTGCCGTTGGGCCAACTCGGCCTGCGCTTGGGCAATCTGGGCTTGGGTTTGCTGAATCGCCTCTGGGCGGATCCCTAGCTGCAACCGCTCCAATTCCTGTTGGGCAGAGCGCAAATCCGCTTGCGCCTGCTCCAGACGGGCCAGCCGCTGATCCAACTCGTTGCGGGCCACCACCCCCTGCTGCACCAGCGCTCGAATCCGCTCCAACTCTGTTTGGGCCAAGTCCACCTGCGATTGGGCCGCATCCACTCTCGCTTGGGCCGCCAAAATCACCTGGGTACGCTCCCCCGCCTGTTGCTCCGCCAGACGGGCTTGCAGCTCTTGAATGCGGGCTTGGGCCTGTTGAATGCTGCTGGTGAGATCACCGTAATCCATGCGGGCCAGCAGCTGCCCTTCTGTCACTTCATCCCCCTGATCCACGAACAGTTGCAACAGGCGACCGGACTCCCGTGGGCTGACGTTCACCTGGCGGATCGGCTGCACTTGCCCGCTAACCCGCAGGCGCTGGGTGAGATCTGAAACCTGCACAGGCACCGTTAAGGCCTGGAACCGTTGTGCCATCTGCTGCTGAAACTGCCGCTGCAGCAAATAACCTCCTGTGCCTAAACCCGCCAACAGCAAACCGACAACTACCCAGCCGATGGGCAATCCTCTTTTTTTTCGAGATCCGATCTGCGAGGGAGCCGCAGAATAGTCTTGGGGTTGGGGAGGGGATGGGGATCCCGTCTTGGGCTCATCCGTGTGCAGGATCACAGAATGTCTCCCACTCGTCACAAAAGGTTTACTTTCTTCTAGCCTATTGAACTGCGCCAGGGGACGTAAACACGGTTTCCCGCATCTTGGTTGGAGATCCCTCTCCTGGGATCCCAATCACAAGCTCTGTACAAGGAGGATGGGGGATTGTTATTATGGTTGACTGCCAGTAGCGCGGGAAGGCCATGAACGCTCAAGAAATCATCCGCTCCATTGAAGCGGCACAAATGAAGTCGGATCTGCCGGAGATCCGCATTGGCGATCAAGTGCGAGTTGGAGTTCGCATTCAAGAAGGCGGCAAAGAGCGGGTACAAGCCTTTGAGGGCACGGTCATCGCCGCTCGCAATTCCGGATCCAACCGCACCATCACCGTGCGCAAAACCTTCCAGGGAATTGGAGTGGAGCGGGTTTTTCTGATTCACTCTCCCCGCATTGAGTCAATTAAGGTACTGCGTCGCGGTAAAGTGCGCCGGGCCAAGCTCTTCTACTTGCGGGATCGGGTGGGCAAAGCCACTCGCATCAAAGCCAAGGTGGATTCCAAAGAGCAGTCGCTAGAGCAGTTGCTGTGATGGGCTTGGGTAGGGCTGGTGTAGCTGCTAGACTGGAATGAACCAGATGCGAGCCAAATATCAAAGGCTTGCTAGGTTCTAGCCAATGCGTCCTTAGTTCAGTTGGTAGAACGTCGGTCTCCAAAACCGGATGTCGTGGGTTCAAGTCCTACAGGACGCGCTGAAGGTCAGCTGCTTGTATAAGGCTCGTATACAAGGGGATCCCACAGGGTATGTCTTGACAACAAGCCAACCTGGATACCCTCTATGCACCTCAGGCTTTGGCAGCAGCTGGCGGAGACCCCGAACCGAGGGAATCCTGCCCCTAGCTTTTTGTGACGGTCGAACGCTTGGCCTAACCGTCGCAAAACTTGCTGCAATGCCTGAACCTTAACCGAAGCTAGGTCAGCGTTCAGGCACACCGCAAGGGAGGAGACAGGCAATGGTACTATTGTCTTGATTTTGGCGCTCTCTGCCAGATCCATAGCCCACTTACGCGTTCGCGTTAGCGGGACAGGGGCCTAACGTTTCGACTCACGACGGGGAAGACACCATGACGACTGGGAAAGAATCTGTTGCGCTGGTGCGATCAGAGGTTCGTCGGCGGTCACAGGTTCTGGGAACGCAGGTGATTAGCCAGGGGAATGCGGCTCGGCTCGGGGTCGTGAGTGAAGTTTGGGCTGATCTGGAAGCCAAGCAGGTACTGGTGTTGGGCGTATTGGAAAAAGCCTTTGCCAGCTCTCCCCGCCTGCTGGAACTGCGGCAAGTGACGGCTTTAGGCCAGGATGCGGTGCTTGTCCCCAGTGATGAGGTCTTTGACAATTTGGATTTGGATGGGCTCAGCCGGGTAGTTGGGAGCGAGGTGGTGACCGAAGAAGGGATCCGCCTTGGCAAAGTCAAGGATTTTGAATTTAACTCCGTTTCTGGCCTGATTACGGGTTTGGTGCTTTCCAACCTTGGCCTCACCTTTTTGCCCGGATTCATTCTCAGCACCTATCTCCTTTCAACTGATGAGATTGTTTCTGTTGGTGGGGATCGCCTGATTGTCGAAGATGGGGCAGAAACCCGCCTCACCCAACTGGCCAAAGGGATTTTGGAAACTCTCGGGGTCGGCAAACCTCCTTGGGAAGCTGGATCTGGCCCTACCCCGGCCCTACCCAGTGCTGTTGACAGCCCTGTTGTGGAGGAAGACTACGACGAAGAGTATGACGAGGAATACGAAGCCGAAGAAGAGGACATCTACGCAGAAGATGAACCTGAACCTGAGCCTGTGCGCCCACGTCGGCCCGAACCTGTACCCGAACAGCCGGAATGGGAGCAAGAGTATGCCGAAGAGGATGCCCCTCCGGAGCCAACCTCTGAATCTCCTGCTACCGATGCCTGGGAAGACAAACCTGAGGATCCCCAGACTTGATGCCGCAGGTCTTGATGTCCTAAGTAGGGTCTGAGTCCGCTGGAGCTAGTGTATCCTGGAAGTTCACAGGTATGGCTTACGAAGAGCAGCGTAAAGCCCCCGGTTTCTAACTGGGGGATATAAGCGCACAGGCTGAATTTATTCAGCCGTGGTGTGGGTCGTTGATGTATTCCAACACCTTCTGAGTACTAATCTTCCCGGT
>NZ_JAFIRA010000045.1 GCF_022848905.1 Thermostichus vulcanus str. 'Rupite' | reverse complement strand
CACCTGTAACCGCGATCCTGAACCAACCATGGCGTCTCGGAAGCAGCATGACCAGCGTACCTATCGAATCGAATTCAAAATACACACGTACTGCTATGTCACCGATTAGTTTTGTCAGTCAACCAGGATGGAGCCATATCATTTCTGGTGGAAGATCTCCATGTCTTGTAACTAGAAAGTGGGTGAGGAGGAAGATCATAAGTGTTGCATTCAGACACAATACTTTACACTTTAGGGTCTCCAGCTATGCGGGTTATCCAAGCCACAAAACTGCCTTCTTGATGGATAATCAGTTGAATGTATCTCAACTTATCTAAATAATTTCTGTCCATACACTTTCGGAATTTCTATCATCAATAAGATTAGATACGCTATCAACACCATGTATATTTGAATCGTTACTCCATTCACATTCTTTGTCGCAAGTCGCTCAAGTTTTAGATGGCTCTTGAGAAACTTCCATAGCAGCTCTATTCCCCATCGCTGTCTGTACGCTTCAATAATCTCGTCATCTCTCATCACTTCTTGGGGCACATTCGTGGCTAAACGATACTCTGTCCGCTTTTCTAGGTCACAAAAACTAACCACCCTCACCTTCTTCCCACCACATCAATGCAACTATCATTATGGATAGTCCAGTGGCTATTGATGCGAACCAGAAATAACTTTTCACTGTCGATAAACTGCTTGAATAATTCTTTGCTCGCAAACCCTCTATCCCCTACTGCTAAGCCATTCTCAGGGATCATCCCTAAGACTAACTCCCCAAAATATGCGTCATGTCTCTCTCCAAAATGGATTAAAAACTCGCTAGGTGCTCGTGTCTCTTGATTTAATGAAGTTAACAGCTTGACCTGATGATAGTGCTCCGCCCAAAAGAGCTTGCTCGTTAATCCAATTATTGTTGAGTCAAAGGGACAGATAATCACATCTTTTCGTCTGGATCGACGACGAACTTGATGGAGCAATTCCACAAATAAGCGATTGATAGACTGTAATCCCCGGCTTGAACACGCTCTAGAGAATGAAGATAAACTACCTTTCACGCCGCTGTGGTTAAGTTGGAAGAATAGGTCTCTCAGGCTTGTGACTGATTTATCGAAAATATAGGTCAGCCAGATCTTGACGAACAATTGGGTGTTCATCACCGGATAGTCGTGGCTAGGGAGGCTAGCCAGTAGAGGTTTGACAATCCTCGGAAAATAGCTTAAGCTAGTCATTGCTAAATATTTTGTTTGTAGGGCCTAGATTATCATATCTGGCCCTTTTTCTTGTCTTTTAAGCTATCGTGCAACACTTGTGGCAATACACATCCGTTTCCATTGCTTTGCCCTGCAAGACCTTCTCGTGAATGTCCTGGAAGACAGTTTTCAGATCCGCACTCATGGTCATGTCCTCAAAATCTAGTGTCAGGAAACACAAAAAAAGCGGCTCGGACGGGATCCTTGATTCTTAAGGGCAACACCTCGGCTAGCCTCTTACAGTTTGGATCAAAATTGTACTAGTTACTATATTTTCTTGTCTCTTAGGCAGCCTTATTCCAGATTCCAGCTTGGGAGTCTGTTAGGTTGGTCTTTTGGGGGTTGGATCCCTGTTGGCACTATGAAGGAATCGAATCCCTGGCCTGATCTGGCAGCGCTTTTGCCCTAGGGGCGGCTTGAAGAGTCAACGCTCTAGCGGCGCGGCAGCGCTCTCGCTCTAGCGGCGCGGCAGCGCTAAGATATCGGAGAACATTTCGTTACCCCTCGGCCCATGACCCTTGCCTCTGAGACGAAGTCCCCGGAGCAAGCCTCCAAACCAGTTGCCTCCGACTCCAAGCCAGCGGTGGATCCCGAATTTCCCTATGAGGTCGAGATGACCTTGATGGAACATTTGGAGGAGCTGCGTAGCCGCCTGTTTGCCAGTGTGATCGCGGTGGTGGTGTGCATCATCGCCTGCTTTGTGGTGGTGAACCGCATTGTCGCCCTTCTGGAGGTGCCCGCCCAAGGGGTAACCTTTTTGCAACTGGCCCCCGGAGAGTATTTCTTCGTATCCGTGAAGGTGGCAGCCTATTCTGGACTGCTGCTGGCCACCCCGTTTTTGCTGTATCAAATTGCCCGTTTTGTCTTGCCGGGGCTGAGCGTCAAGGAGCGGCGGTTGCTGGGGCCGGTGGTGTTTGGCTCAAGTATCCTGTTTGTGGCGGGTCTGGTTTTTGCCTACTATTTGCTGATTCCGGCGGCGCTGAACTTTTTCATTCGTTACGGTGAAGGGGTGGTGGATCAGGCTTGGTCGATCGACCGATATTTTGAGTTTGTGTTGCTGCTGCTGTTTAGCACAGGGCTGGCGTTCCAAGTGCCGATTTTGCAGGCCCTGCTAGGGGGATTGGGTCTGGTTACGGCGGAGCAAATGTTTAAGGGCTGGCGCTATGTGGTTCTTGGCTCGGTGGTGGCGGGGGCGGTTTTAACCCCTTCTACGGATCCTCTGACCCAAAGTCTTTTGGCGGGAGCGGTGACGTTTCTCTATTTGTTCGGCATCGTCTTGGTGAAGCTACTTGGCAAGTGATCTCAACGTACATGCCTTGATTCTATCCGCCGGGTTTTCCACCCGCATGGGGGAGCCTAAAGCCTTCTTGCCGTGGAAAGAGGGACAAAGCTTGCTGTCTTATCAGATTTCTCAGTGGCGACAGGCGGGGTTTCAGCCCTGGGTTGTGCTGGGATCCCATAACTTGGCGGCTGCCGAACCCCATTTGCAGGGGGCGGAGGTGCTGATCAACCCGGATCCCGAAGCAGGCAAGACCCATTCCATTCGTGTTGGCGTGGAAGGGATCCCAGCGGATTTTCGCTTGTTGGGCATTTCAGCGGTGGATCAACCCCGTCCTGCTTGGATCTACCACAGTCTGCTGGAGTACCATCTGCGCCATCGTTCCCTGGCCACTGTACCGGTGCATCGGGGCCGCCGTGGCCATCCCACTCTGATCGATGGACGCCTGCGGGAGGAACTGTTACACCTCAAAGAAGAAACCTTGGGCTTGCGGCAGTTGTTGCATGACCTGGGCAAGCGGGTACAAGAGGTGGAGCTATACACGGCGGATATCTTTCTGGACTACAACACTCCTGATGATTGGGAGGCCGGGGCTACCGCAGAGGACCCGCCTATTGACTGAATCCATATCAGGGCCTTCCTGGACGGTTCACCGGACCAAGCAATGATCTTCAGGCTTCCAAAGGTGCAAAATTCCTGGGTGAGATGATTCAAGAAGGAATTAAAGAAAGGGTTGTCACACGGCTAAATACTTTTCTTGAGAAGGCGCTCTACCCTCCCAGCACCTATGATCCAGCCCTGCCGGTGGGCAGCTACTGGGACACCACCCTTGCGGATCTCAGTTGGCGGGATCCCGCTCCTTTACAACAGGACGTGAGCTGTGATGTCGCCATTTTGGGGGGTGGGTTAACCGGGTTATCGGCGGCCTTGCATCTGGCCCGTGATCACCACATTCAGGCCCATCTTCTAGAGGCGGGATCCCTGGGTTGGGGAGCTTCTGGACGCAACGGTGGTTTTTGTGGGGTTGGGGCCAGCAATTTATCTCATGCTGGGATGGTGAAACGGGTGGGCCAAGCGGAGACAGAGCGCTACTACCAGGATCAACGGCAAGCAGTAGAAGGGGTGTTGGCTCTGGCAGAGGCGGAGGGCTTCTCGGTGGATCCCCAGGGGCAGGGCTGCTACGTGGTGGCCCATCGTCCGCAATCCTGGCGGGAACTGGAAGCGGATCACCTCATTTACACTCAGGTAGCAGGGTATCCGGCCCGGTTGCTCACTGCTGCGGAACTGCGGGAACAGGGCTTCAACAGCCAAGAGAATTATGGTGCTCTGCATATCGGGGTCGGGTTTGGCCTCAACCCCCTCAAGCTTACCCAAGGGCTGGCGGAATCTGCCCGTCAACGGGGAGCGCAACTGTACAGCCGTAGTCCGGTGCTGGCCTGGGAAAAAGTGGGATCCTGGCACCTTTGGCATACCGCCGGGGGCGTTTTGCGGGCCAAGCAGGTCATCGTAGCTACCAATGGCTATACCCCGGAAGCGCTGCACCCAACCTTACAGGGATCCCTGTTGCCAGTACTTTCCAATATTCTGGTGACCCGACCCCTAACTGCCAGCGAAAAAGAAGCCCAAGGCTGGTGGGATCCCACCCCGCTCTACGACACACGGCGATTGCTGTTTTACTATCGGCTGCTGCCGGATGGGCGCTTGCTGTTTGGCGGTCGCGGAGGGACGCGGGATACTCCAGCGGAACGGCAACGCTTGCGAGATTGGATGACTCAGCGGCTGTACACCCTCTTCCCAGCTTGGCAAGGGGTGGAGATCGAGCACTTTTGGAATGGGTTGGCCTGTGTTTCCCGCCAGCTTCACCCCCATATCGGTTGCTCCAGTGCGGATCCCAGCCTATGGTATGGGTTGGCTTATCATGGCAGCGGGGTAGCCACCGCCGTCTGGGCCGGTCAAAAACTGGCGCAAGAGAGTGCCGGGATCCCTGCCCAAATGAGTGCCCTATTTCGTCAACCCTTGCGGTCTTTCCCTTGGCCAGGGTTGCGGCTGCATTACCTGCGACTGGTCTACCGTTGGGCGCAATGGATGGAGGGATAGACAACCTTAGGTATGCGGGGGATCCCACTGTTGGGATTGGGGCGATGCCGTACCCTATGAAGTAAGGCTGCCACGTCAGTTTTCGTCTATTCTGAGGTGCTAAAGTGCTGCACACTTCTCCCCGCTGGCCGGAATCTGGCCAGTCTTCCCCCAAAGTCAGGCCCTTACCATCAGGGCGACAGTTGGGGTTAGCACTGCTGCTGAGCCTACCCGCCATGTTTTTTACCTGGTTTTTGACCTGGCCGGCATTTGCTCAAATTGCCGGATCCCTGTTGAATCCTTTGGTGGCTGCCTGGATTCGCTCTGAGGTGCAGAGTGTGGATAATCTGCAGGTGCAAATCACGGGCTCCGACTCCCAAATTTTGAATGGCCAGATCCCTCAAGCCCAGGTGGCGGGGGACAATCTCAGCTATCAGGGGTTTCAGATAAGCCAACTGCAGATTCGTGGCCAGGATATCCGCCTCAATGTGAGCGAAGCCGTACAAGGCCGTAGCCCCTTGCGGCTTTTGGCTCCCGTCCCTGTGCAGGTGAGTTTGCGCCTGACGGAGGATGATCTGAACCGCACCCTGCAAGCGCCCTTGATCCAGTCTCAACTGGCGCAAGCTCAAGTTCAGTTGCCCTTTGGGGATCAGTCGGTACCCTTTTTGATCAGCCAGCCCAATGTCACCTTGGAAGAAGGGCGAGTGCGCATCCAGGCCAATTTAACCACCCCAGAAGGGACAGCAGTTCCAATCACGGTGCTGACGGGGTTGCAGGCCCAGAACCAAAACCAGCTGCTGTTGGTGAACCCGGTATGGGTGAGTGAGGGGCAGGAGATCCCGGTGCCTGGTTTGGCGGATTTCCCGATTCAGTTGGATCCTGGGGTGCGCATCGATCGCTTGGAATTGCAGGCCGGTCAGATTCTCTACGAGGGGATGTTGACCATTTACCCGGAAGCGGTGGCGGCACCGCCAGGATAAGTCGGGATCCCTTGGCCAGGGTTAGCGGGGGTGTGATCGAGATCAATCCCAAGCTGCGCCAGACAAGGCATAACGGTGCTGATGGGTGAGGATCCCTCTGGTGGGAGGGAGTTCTGCGGGCCCAATGGGCCTGAGTGGTGATGTGACTGAGGTGAGACAATGCGGGGATCCCCGAGCCAGCGATCCAGTTCTAACTCTTCGCTCCGATGGGGGCTGCCGCTGCTCCTTGCGGTCGGGCTGCTGAGCGGCTGTTCAGATGATCCGGTTTCTACGGTTCCTTTGGATGGCACTGCTGTTGGCACCCGCACGGCAACCCCTGAGGGCCAAACCTTTTCCGATATTCAACCCGGTCGGGATCCCCGACTTAAGCACCTATGGGCCAGCTTTGTCATCACCCCCGAACAATTGCAGACAGCCCGTGAAGTCCCGGTTTCCCTAACCCCCCAAGCCATCCTCCCCTGCACCGACTGCGATAGCCTGCAATGGCAACCGGGATCCCCGACCCCAACACCCCCGTCCCGTGCCCTCGGCACCTACCGTCCCGACCAGCTCACCTTCTCTGTCCAAATTCAGCCCAACACCACTGCCACCCACCTCAGGGGCACCTTGCAACTGGATACTACCACGCCCCTGATTCATCCTGGCGAAGGGGTGCGCCTCGCAATCCAGCGGGCCGCCTGGGGAGAAGTAGCCCTAGAGCCTCTGCCCCCACCTCAAGACTTCAACTCCGGGCAGATCAGCCGGGGCCAATTCCAAGAACACGCTTGGACCCTGCCTTTTGCCCTGCCGGATTCCAGCTCCGCTACTCCAGTGCCGCCGCTACAGCTGGATTTGCTACTGACTTCCCCAATTCCACCGGATTCTGCCCCATTCCAACGGGGCAAGCCGCTACCGCCCCCTGCGGGTAAGCTGTACCATGCCGCCACATGGCCGGGATCTCCGACTCGGGAGCAACTCTTTGCCTATCGACAAGCTATCGGTCAGCCCCCCGCCTGGGTAGAGGTGGAGCATCTCTGGGATCCACGTCAGGACTTTCCCCAGCAGTTGGCCAATCGGATTCGAGAAAGTGGCTCGGTACCTTACCTACGCTTGCGCTTTGATCAGGCCCATCTCTCTGCGGTGGCAGCTGGGGAACAGGATGAGACCTTACGATCCTGGGCGCAAGGGATCCAACGCTTTGCCACCCCGATCCTGTTGGCAGTCGCCGCTGGGGACGGAGATTCGCAGACCCAACAACGGGCCTACCAACACCTGATGCAAACCTTGCGCTCCGACAGCAACTTGCTCTGGGTTTTGGAACTGGAGGGGGAGGGTGCAGAAGCCGGATCCACCTGGGCCAGATTTATGGAGATGGATTGGTTGAGGGTGCACCTGTCCGGGGATCCCACTGGGTTTGAGGAGGTCTATCACCGCCTCACGGCCTTGCACTCCGAGGTGCCTTTGCTGATTGGGGGACTGGATCCCAGCACCGAAGCATCGGAAGCCTGGCTGGAGGGGCTAGAAAGCCAACAGTGGCCACAGGTGATCGGCTGGAGCTGGTCTTTGAATTCAGAAGGGATCCCGTCCCCTGCTGCCCAAAACTGGCGTCAACATCTCCAACAGGCTGACCCTCAGATTTGGCTGGGAGAAATTCGTGTGCAACCTTCTCGTTCTTCCCCAAGCCCTACCCCATTGCCTACCCCCTGAGGCGGGCACCTAAACCTAAAAAACTTGGCTGGAAAAACCGCCTGGAAAAGTCGATAATGGGCCAGCCTGTTTTACCTTTTCTTCCAAATCGTGACCCTACCCAGCTCACTGTCCTCTTCCCGGTTCGGCCAGGCGATTCAGCAGGGGGAATTTTTGCTCACTGCAGAGATCACTCCACCCAAGGGAGCCGACCCCCGCGCCATGCTAGCACTGGCTCAACAGCTTAAGGGTCGGGTTCATGCCATTAACCTAACAGACTCCAATCGAGCCATGGCCCGCATGAGCCCACTGGCTGCTTCTGTACTGTTGCACCAAGCGGGGATAGAGCCAATTTTTCAGTTGGCCTGTCGGGATCGCAACCGGTTGGCTCTCCAGGGAGACTTGCTGGGGGGGGCCGCTCTCGGCCTTCGCAATGTTCTGGCTTTAACAGGGGATCCGATCCAAGTGGGGGATTGTGCTGATGCCCGCGCCGTCTTTGACCTAGAATCGGTGCGCCTGTTGCAGCTAATTCAACGGCTGAACAATGGACTGGACTGCAATGGCAAACCTCTGCCGGATGGAGGCACCCATTGGTTGGCGGGGGCCGCTGTCGAGCCTCAATCTGGCAGCTTTTCCGGGTTGGAGCGGCGCTTTAACCGCAAACTGGAAAATGGAGCCGAATTTTTTCAAACCCAGATGGTCACTGATTTTGAGCAACTGGAGCGGTTCATGGACAAGCTGGGCCGTCCGGGGGGAAAACCAATCCTGGCAGGGATCTTTCTGCTCAAATCGGCCAAAAATGCCCAATTCATTAACCGCAACCTGCCGGGGGTCAAGATCCCGGAAGCCATTATCCAACGTCTTGCCAATGCCGACCATCCCCTAGAAGAAGGGATCCGCATCGCTGCCGAGCAGGTGAAGCAAGCCCGCCAAATCTGTCAGGGGGTCCATTTGATGGCCGTCAAAGCGGAGCATTTGATTCCCCGCATTTTGGATGAGGCTGGGATCCCGCCCTTGAACTGAGGCTAGACAACTCAATGGACCGATGAGCAAGATTGACCCATCCAGGCTTTGGCCTTGCCACGGTAAGTTAACAACAGTCAGTCAACAAACAGTTGACCTGCGCAACGAGCCAGTGGAATTCGATAGACTGGGGATCGCATCTTGACAGCTTGGCCAAAGGTTTCTCATGCAGCTCCATCTCAGCAGTCCGCCGCTTACTCAAGGGGAATGTGCCCTGGTGTTCAGCTTCGCCTCCTCCCCTAGCAACGGTTCTTTTCCCTTACCTGGCGAAATTGCCACTTGGGATGAAAAGGTGTGGTCGGGATTGGTGGCGGAGGTGGTGCAGGAGCAGGGGTTTCAAGGCAAGCCCAACAGCAGCGTTGCTCTGCGCCTGATGGGGGAGATCCGCAAGTTGGTGTTGGTGGGGTTGGGGGAGCCAGCCGCCCTTACCTTGGAAGCGCTACGACGGGCCACTGCCAATGGATTGCGCCAGGCCAGCAGCTTAAAGGCAAAACAGGTGATGTTGTCTTTGCCAGAAACCGGTTTGGATCCGGTGCGGGTGGTACAGGCGGTGGCCGAAGCCGCTTTATTGGTGGCCCACCAGGATAATCGCTTCAAGTCACAACCCAAAACGGAAGCAGAAACCGCCTTTTCAGTCCAGGAAGTGACGCTGTTGGTGCCGGGGTTGGAGCAGGCCCGTGCGGACTATGAAGCGGCGCTGCACCGGGCCACTGAGCTAGCGGCAGGGACGATCTTGGCGCGGGAATTGGTGGCAGCTCCCGCCAACATTGTGACGCCTTTAACCTTAGCCGATACCGCGCGTCAGATTGCTCAGGAGTACGGCCTAGAGGTAGAGATTTTGGGCCAAGAGGAATGTGAAGCCCTGGGCATGGGGGCCTTTTTGGGGGTGGCCAAAGCCTCGGATCTACCACCCCAGTTTATTCACCTCACCTACAAGCCGGAGCAAGGGGATCCCCTCACCAAGTTGGCACTGGTGGGTAAAGGTCTCACCTTTGACTCAGGGGGATTGAACATCAAAACCGATTCCCGCAGCATCGCCATGATGAAAACCGATATGGGCGGAGCTGCAGCCGTTTTGGGAGCAGCGCGAACCCTAGCTGCCCTCAAGCCTCAAGCGGAACTGCACTTCATCGTCGCTGCCACCGAAAACATGATCAGCGGCCATGGCATGCACCCGGGGGATATCCTCACCGCTTCCAATCAGAAAACCATCGAGATCAACAATACCGATGCGGAAGGTCGCTTGACGTTGGCGGATGCGCTGGTATTTGCCGAGAAGTTGGGGGTGGATGCCATTCTCGACTTGGCTACCTTGACCGGAGCATGTGTGATTGCCCTGGGGGAAGAGATTGCTGGGTTGTTCACCCAAGATGACCGCTTGGCTGAAGAGCTGCAACAGGTGGCCAACCTTTCCGGTGAGAAAATTTGGCGGATGCCGATGGAGGAAGGCTATTTCGAGGGTCTCAGCTCTGTTGTGGCAGACATGAAGAATACGGGTCCTCGTCCGGGTGGATCAATCACCGCTGCGTTGTTCCTGAAGCAATTTGTCGAGAAAACCCCCTGGGCCCATTTGGATGTGGCCGGCCCCGTCTGGACAGAGCGGGATTCCGGCTACAACAACAAGGGGGCAACCGGCTACGGGGTACGAACCTTGGTGGAATGGGTCTTGGCGCGGCAAGCAGTACACTCATAAGGAAAGGAGATCCCCGTCAAGACAGGTGGGGACAGCCTCTATCGGGGGTGGGGTCAACCATGAACTTGCGTCGAAAATGAGCCCTTCTCAGCTGCTGGAACGGGCACGGCAGGGGGATCTTGTCGCCCTGACCCAGCTGCTGCAGCGCTCGTTTGCCCGCAAGGGGATCCAACTCCTTCTGACCCAGCGGGACTCGACCTTGCAGATTCAGTTGCAAGCGGATTGGGATATTCCGGCAGCAGCGGTGATCCAATTCTTGCAGACTGGTTTTCAGCGCTTGCGGATCCCGGGCATTGAGCGGCTGGAGGTGGCGGCCTTCCAGGGATCCCAAACCCAGTGGCGGCAGGTGTGTGTGTTGCACGGGTCTGGCGGGAGCGGGAACCCGGATCCGCTGCTAAACCAGTTGCAGGCGGGGGCCATCCTGGTGGGTCGGTATCAACTTCTGCGGCAACTGGCCCAAAACGACCGGCGGCGAACTTGGCTGGCGGAGCAGGTGCAGGAAGGGGCTGAACCTCTGGCTCAACCGCGAACGGTGGTATTGAAGCTCCTGCCCTTCGAGCGGGGTGTGCAATGGTCAGACTATACCCTGTTCCAACGGGAAGTGCGGGTTTTGCAACACCTGAATCATCCCTTGGTGCCCAAGTATTGTCACTCCTTTGAGTTCACCACCCCCGACCACACCCCTTGGTTGGGATTGGCTCAAACCTATGTGCCGGGGCAATCCCTGAAAGAATTATTGGAGACAGGGCATCGCTTTACAGAAGCGGAAGTCCGGCGCATCGCCGCTGATGTGTTGTCGGTTTTGGTGTACCTGCACCAACTCAGTCCACCCCTACTGCACCGGGATATTAAACCCAGCAACCTGATTGTGGATGGGCAGGGCCGTACCCATGTGGTGGATTTTGGTGGCGTGCAGGATCACACCCCTACACCCGGTCAAAGCTTTACCGTAGTCGGATCCTATGGTTACGCCCCGATGGAGCAGTTTGGCGGACGCGCAGTGCCGGCTTCAGATTTGTACGCGCTGGGGGCGACTTTAATCCATTTGCTAACGGGTACACCACCTGCCGATTTGCCGCAGCAGCAGCTGAAAATCCAATTTGCTGGACGGATCAGCATTTCCCCGGGCTTGGCCCGTTGGATCGACCGTCTGGTGGAGCCTGCTCCCGAAAACCGTTATCGCACCGCTTGGGCCGCCCTCCAGTCTTTACAAGCTCTTGATTCAGAACCAGCCCATTCCTCACCTCCGCCCCCACAGCCCTTGTCTCCAGCTGGGATCCCTGAGGGAGCTTCTTCTTTGTTGCCACTCCTGCGGCTGCTCTACTCTCGCAAAGGAGCTCTTCCCCCCGACCCACAGCTGACGAACGCATGGATCCCGAAACCCTATGGTTGCCGGATACGCCTCGATTCTGCTCCCGGAGAGTTGCAGATTGTGCTGCCACGACGGGGCGTCCATTGGGGGGATCTGTTTCCAGTAGGGTTTTGGATGGTGTTCGCGGCGGTGGTTCTCTCGCTGGGATCCTGGCCCTTGGCGCTGGCTTTGTGGGGAGCGGCGGGGTGGGGATCCCAGTTGGCTTTTGGGCGTACCCGGCTGACGTTGCGGCGGGATTACGTTCAGATTGAGCGGCGGTTTTTGGGGATTTATCTGCGCCGACGAGAACCCACCGCTGCCATTTTGGGCGCTTTTCATGAACAAGGTCAGCGGGTGCCCTGGGGGGTGAGTAGCCACTGGGTAACGCTCCAGGTGGGCATTAAGAGCTATCGATTGGGGGGGCATCCCCTCAGTTGGGTGGAATGCCGCTGGTTAGCCCAGGAAATTCAAAGCTGGCTCAAGGGTTAGGGCAGGTTTTGCAGCACGGTGTGAACCACTGCCGCCGAGTTGAGCGCTGCCGTCTGAAAAAAGCTCAAGAAATCCGTGTCATCCCCGGCATCGCTGACGGAACGCACCAGCAAACAGGGGATCCCAGCCTCTTGAGCCACCCGCACCACCGCTGCCCCTTCCATTTCCACCACCAAAGCGCCGGTGCGCTTCTGGATCTCCTGCCGTAAGCCGGCATGGGCAACAAACACATCACCAGTAGCCACCAAGCCTTGATGAATAATCGGATCCCGGCCCTGCAGCGGATGGAGAGGGATCCTACCAGGGTGGGCCAGGATCAAATCGTAGAGGGCGCTATCCGCCTCCGCCAAAGGGTGACGCAACTCAGGGATAAAATCGATTCCCAACACAAAGCCTTCTTCTCGCCCCGTGCCAAAATCATGCTCGATCGCGGCATGGGCCAGTACCACATCCCCCATTTGCAGATGATCTGCCAAAGCCCCCGCCACCCCGGTAAAGATGATGCCCCGCAACGGGAAATGGGCCACCAGCAGAGCCGCCGTGGTTGCCGCCCGCACCTTGCCTACCCCCCCCTGCACCACCACCACCGGTTGTCCCGCCAGGGATCCCTGATGGAATTGCCGACCTAAGTGGGTGTGGGTAGAAAAGGTTTCCATCGCCTCCGTCAGCATCGCCACTTCTTCCGGCAGGGCTCCGAGAATGCCAATGGCAGGGGAGGCAGCGCTTTTTTCAGGGGGATCCAAGGGTTGAGAGGACATAGACGGCTGCTCAGACATCCATTTTGAGAGGCAGAACAGACTGGCAGGAGTTCCGCCCGATACTTTTCAAGCCATTCAAGAGACCTTTAAGAGACTTTAGGGGGAGAGAGAACAAAAGCATTCACCCCTGGGTTACTGACGGGATATTCTGTCCCCACATTCCCGGCCATTTGGTCACCTTCAGATCCCCCAACACCTGCACCTGACAGGCCAGCCGCAGCCCTTTGCTCAACTGATGCGGCGGCACAGACAAACGAGCCCGTTCCCGCCAGCCCATCGGAGATACCTCCCCTTCGATCTGCACGGCACAGGTGCCACAGGTGCCCAGCCCATGACAATTGACGATGTGAGCGGGCGGATTGTAGAGCGGGATCCCTGCCTGGAGAAGCACCTGGCGCAAGTTGGAGCCTTCCGCACAGGAGAGCGTGCGCTCTTGAACTTGAATTTCAGGCATTAGCCCACCTCCTAGATGTGTTGACCCTTTGATTCTGCTTTATTCTGCCTTGGAATCGATCTTGAAACGGACTCGATGGCAAGTTGGCGTCAGCGGGACGGAGTCCTTTCGCTAGGCGGTATAGTTGAGGTGGTTGGATAGGGAGTAGGGAACAGCCCATGGTCTACAGTGAGCCGCTCATGAGTACCTTTGACCGTTCTCCAGATGCCTTTCTGGAATCGCAAGAACCGATCCGTTATACCGAGATTGTTTCTGCGGTGGTCTCCAGCCTCAAGGAAGATGCTGCCTATGAAAATCATGAGCAGGGTCACACCTGGAAGTTCACCTATGGCACAGTCGAGGTATTTGTCCATTTGAGTGGTGAGTCGGTGGAAGATACCCTGGCAGTCTGGTCTCCTGTGCTGACTTTGCCCGTGGCAGAACCGGCCAAATTGATGCAGAAGCTTCTGGAAAAAAATTGGACGGACACGCTAGAAGCACGCTTCTGTATTTGGAATGACCAGGTCATCCTGAACCACTACCGCACCCTGGAAGGGATCACCGCTGGCGAAATTTCGCGCGCCATCACCCTTGTTGCCAGTTTGGCAGATGAGTACGATGAGCCGCTGCAGGCGGAGTTTCCCAAGGCTTAGTTTCCTGACCCAACCATGGGATCCCTGGGGTACTTCTGGCCCTATCAAGTGGCTGCAGGCGCCTGGCAAATGCAGCAGGATCGCCAACTTTTGGAGGGGATGCGTCGGGATCCCCGTCTGGTGTTGCGCTTCTATGGCTGGGATCAGCTGACCCTATCCCTCGGTCGCCACCAAGTTTGGCCCGCGCTGGGGATTTCTGCAGGGATCCCGACGGTACAGCGACCCACAGGAGGGCGAGCAGTGTTGCATCAGGCGGCCATTGATCAAGCTGAGCTGACCTACAGCCTGGGGATCCCTTGGGTTTATTTGCGGGAGACCTTACCCAATTTGAAGCGGGCCTGTGTGTATGACTATTGCTGCCGTTTTTTGGTGCAGGGGTTGGCGGAACTGGGCATCACGGTGGATGCCGCCAACCGGGATGAATGCCGCATCCAAGACCGTCTCTACGCCGATAAAACCAGTTGTTTTGCGGCGCGTACCCGGGCTGACCTAAGCTGGCGGGGTCAAAAACTGATTGGCAGTGCCCAACTGTGGCAACCCTGGGGGATCCTCCAACAGGGATCCATTTTGCTCCAGCCTAACCGGGACTTGTGGGATCGCTATCTACCCGGTTCGACCGTGGTGGGCATTCACGACATTTGTCCCCAGTCGCCGCCGCTGCCGGGTTTAATTGAACATTTCTTGCGAGTGGCAGGGCAGTGTTTTTCGGTGGATTGGCAGGTACAGGACAGTTTCCTAGGGATCTAACCCTATGGGTTGGGCAAGTTTCTTACAGGAGATTAAACTGAGCTTCATCAATGCGACCGGCTCGGAAAAGGGTGTTCTTAATTTCAGAAAGGGTAAGCACGGCATGACTACGATAGCCCTGGGCTTGCAGTCGTTCCCTTACCCCCTGTTCGTGATCGATCAGTACCACAATATCCTCTACCTTGAGCCCTGCCGAGCGTAATTTCTCCGCTCCCTCCACAGCACTGCGGCCCGTAATCAAAATGTCATCCACAACCACGACCGTTTCTCCCGGCTGGTAAAATCCCTCAATTTGGCGGCGGGTGCCATGGGCTTTGACTTCTTTGCGGGGATAGATCATCGGCTTGTTCAGGCGCAGCGATAAACCCGTAGCTGTAGGTAATGATCCATACGGGATGCCGGCAATCCGATCAAAAGAAAGGGTTTCTAAAATCTCTGCATAGGCATTGAGAATGTGATGGAAAACTTGGGGCTTGGAAATAATCGTGCGTAGGTCGATGTAGTAGGGCAAGATTTGGCCGGAAGCTTGTACATACTCCCCAAATAAAATGCAGCCCAAATCATACAACTCCAGGATTAAATCGGCATGGGGATCCGGCTGTAACAAACAGACATCTGGCATCCACAGGTCACACACGGACTCAACATTTTGTCGCCGTGCTTGGGAACGGGCCTTCTCAACCCTCTCTCGTAAGCTGGTCACCGATTCCTTCAGATCCGGGCGGGACAACCAATCTTGCGGCACGGGTAGCAATAATCCTTCCCCATGCTCATCCACCCCTGCCCCCAAACAAGCCTGCCAATCCACCCCTTCTCCCCAAAGACTGCGGGCCAAAATCAACCGCTCGGGAGCAACAGCCCGGATGCGCCGCATCACCCAGGGATCCGGGGATCCCACCTCTAAGGCCACCTGTTCTGGGGTGCCCCAACTGCGACACTGGCGCACCACGTTGAGGTACAGCGGATCCACCTCCTCCGTTCCCCCCTGTCGCATGGCTGCCGCCTCGGCAGGATACTCCTGAATGGCATTGGCCCCGGGATTGCTGGTGCGACAGAGCAAAAAAACCGCCTTGTGGGGGTAGAGCAAAAAGGGAGCCACCAAATCCTGTCCGGCGTAAGGGTTCAGGGTGAGAGCATCCACCTGCCACACCTCAAACGCCTGCTGAGCCAGGGCGGTGGCGCTATTCAAGTCAGCATACTTAGCATCGAGAATGACCGGGATCCCTTCTGGCACGCGACGCAACACCCACTCCAACAATTCCAGGCCGCGGGTGCCTAGGGCCAAATAAAATCCCAGCGTCGGCTTGTAGGCGCACACCTGATCCTGGGTTTGCTCGATCACCCACTCCAGCCAGTCCAATAAATCCGCCATCACCCGTGGAGTTACCGATGAACTCCCAGGCTGCCACTCTTCTGCTACAGAGGCAAAGGCAGAGGGCAACAGCTCTGGATTGGGATCCAGCCCTAGCCATAGACAACTTTGGTTCTGCTGGCTCATGGCCGCCAATTTATCGCGGAAATTCACCCCATCCCTCTTGGTGCAACTACCCAGTATTTGGGCTTCCTGTAGATTTGTGTTGATTATGCTTCCGGTGAGCATCCTGAGTGTTTCTCCAGGTTTTCCCATTGTGCGCCTTTCTGGGCCTGAAATCTTCTCGGTGGGGATCCCTTTCCCCATCCCACCGGATCCCGTTGGCGGCAAGGCTATGCTGGATGACATCCTCAACCTTTTCTGCCCGCCATGCGAGATCTGCTGCAAGATGTCATTCGGGATTACTCCGGCTTTGTAGAACTCCGGTACCACGGCAAGGTCTTCCGGAGTGTAACCGCCGAGAAGGGGCGCATTGAGCGGACTGCCATCCGCCGCCGTTCTGGGGTGGGGGTACGGGTACTGGAGGCTGGAACCTGGGGTTTTGCCTCCACTGGGGATCCCTCACCAACTGCCATCCGGAACGCGATTGAGGAGGCCCGTCGGGCTGCCCAGGCCAGCGCTGGCTACCGCAAACACAAGCTGGGATCCCTGCCTAAGGTGCAGTTGGCGCAAGGGGAGTTCTCGGAACCGGGGGTGGATGAAGTGTTGAACAAGCCCCTCGAAGAAAAGATTCAATTGGCGCTGGAGACGGAGGCCGAAACCCGAAAAACCTCTGGGAAAATCACATCCGCCAGTTGCACCTACAACGAAATCTACGAAGAAAAAGCAATCGTCACCAGTGATGGGGCAAATGTTGCCTTTCGCTTGGTGCGGCCTGAGTTTCGGGTACAGGCGGTGGCAGAAGCCTCTGGGCAATTGAGCAGCGGCTCAGAGTCAATCGGGGTGACGGGGGGGTGGAATTGCCTCTTCCGGGAGGAGCCTTTACGGATGGCGGAAAAAGCTGCTGCCACAGCGGTGGATTTGTTGTCGGCGGGCTATGCCGAGGGGGGCTGGGCAACGGTAATTTTGTCTCCTTCTATTGTCGGGCTGCTGGTGCATGAGGCGATTGGCCATACAGTCGAAGCGGATTTTGTCTTGTCTGGCTCTGTGGCGGCGGGCAAACTGGGGCAACGGGTGGCCAGCGAGTTGGTGACGTTGCGGGATTCTGGGCATTCTGAACTGGCCCCGGGAGCCGGTGGCACCATCCCTGTCGATGACGAAGGGATCCCGACCCAAAACACCACGATCATTCAAGATGGCATCCTGGTGAGCTATCTGCACAACCGCGAAACTGCCGCTCACTTTGGGGTGGAACCAACCGGTAATGCCCGTGCCTGGGAATATGCCGATGAACCCCTGATTCGCATGCGTAACACCTACATTCAGCCGGGATCCCAAACCTTAGAGGAGATCATCGCCAGCACCGCCGACGGTTACTTTTTGGATGGGGCCAGAAATGGTCAGGCGGACTCCACGGGCGAGTTTATGTTTGGGGTGGAGCGGGCCTACCGCATTCGCCAGGGCAAGTTAGCGGAACTGGTGCGGGGGGTCACGATTACGGGCAATGCTTTTGATGTGCTGCGCTCTGTGGATGCGGTTTCCCAAGACTTTTTGTGGGATTTGGGCTCCGGCCATTGTGGCAAAGGACAACCGGCCAAAGTCGATGCGGGTGGCCCCTACATTCGTTGTCGTGCCATCTTGGGTGGGCAACAAAGTTAAGAAAAATCACAGTGAAGCAGGGATTCGGATCCCGAAAAACACCTGACCTCTACTGCTACCGGCTCCACTGGAGGTGTCTAACAGGTGTCTAACAGGTGTCTAACTTAGTCCGGATGCCGACCACCTGATTCAGAGGCTACTGAGGCGGTTGATCCTGCATTTCCAGTTGGCGTATCCGTTCCTGCAATTGGCGGGCCGTAACCGAAAAACTGCGCCCAGGCCAGAGGAAAGAACCCAGGACCACCGTCAGTAGACCCAAGCCAATTGCCAAGGTCATTAGCAAGCCCAGGGGCAGCTCCACCGAGCGCAGTGTCAAAAAATGTACGGTCAGAGGAGTGGGGTTTTGCCCAGCCAGTACCGCCACCCCCAAAGCCAGTAGCAACGTCAAGGCCAAGTTGAACAGCAGCAACATACGGGATCCCGTCACAACAGTTCTATTCTGCCTTGTCTGCCAAGGGAGAAGCCCAGGCCCGCACTGTCCCATCCGGTAGAGTGGCTCCACTCAAATCAGCCCCGGTTAGAATCGCGCCTCCCATTTTTGCCCCGCTCAGATCGGATCCCTGCAATTGCGCGCGGGTGAGTTTCGCCTCCCAGAGATAGGCTCCGTGTAGGTTGGCTTCCCGTAAGTCAGCAAAGCTGAGATCTGCCCCAATCAAGTTGGCTTCCCAAAGATTAGCGCCGTAGAGGCTGGCTCCCATTAGGTTGGCAGAACTGAGGTCGGCTCCCCGCAAGTCAGCCCCCTGCAGGTTGACCCCGCTCAATTTACCGAAGGAGAGGTTGGCCCCCTTTAGATCCGCATCTTGCAGAGTGGAACGCACCAAATCCACACCGACCAAATTGGATTCTTGAAAATTGCGCTCGCCAGCGGCATACTTTGCCAGTAATTCATCAGCCGTTGTGACTCGGGGCATGGCTAGATTCTGCCAATCGGTGCATTAACCTTAGCAACTCCGGATTGCCCAACTGGGTTCTTATTTTTGGGCTGGCTTACCCTGAAAGCACTCAAAGAGACCCCAGTCTTCACCCTCCATTATCGGGTCGGGATCCCAGGGCTATATGCTGCCTAATATACCACTTGCCCACGGAAAAGCAGAGCACACTGACCCAAAATGGGATCCTCACTAGGTCTTCCGATTTTTCCTGGGAGATTAAGGAAGCGGTGGTGAGGGATCCGCCGCGGCCTGTTCAATCTGCAGTTCCAGGTAGCCGGTGGTGGGATCCAGTTGGCGGGAGAAACGATGCTCTAGGCTATCTGCGAGCACCAGTTCGGCAGTGGTGTAGATGAGGCAGCCCGGACGCAGGTGTCCTCCCCAGGTTTTGCCTTGGCAGTCGGCAACGGTTAGGTGTAAGTGTAGGCCATCTGCACATAGGGATCCGTGCAAGGCCAGGATTTCCAGTCGTTCTACCAGTAGATGATCCTCCGTTTGGTCGGCTAGGCGCAGGGTGGCTTGGGTGAGGCTGCCAACAGCACTTAGCACAAACCCCGCCTGCAGCGGTTGCTGACGGGCAAACTGTTCCAATTCTTGCTTGAGGTCTTGGCCGGGGCAGAGGCGCAATGGATAAATCCTGAGGGATCCCACAGATGGGGTTTTGGGAGCCAAAGGGTGGGTGGAGCGGATCCCCAGTCGCCAACCGGGCTTAATCACAGGATGCGGACGGGCAATGGCCAAACAATCATCCGGCAGATCCTGACGGGGGGGAATGGTGGTGCCAGCAGCGATGGTGACATCGGATCCCACCTTGAGGGGGGCCACCAGGACGGAATTGGCACCAGTTTTGCTGCGATCCCCAATCTCGGTGAAATGTTTCTGTTGGCCGTCGTAATTGGCGATGATCGTGCCCGCGCCGATATTCACCTGGGATCCCAGCTTGGCATCTCCCAAATAGGATAGGTGAGCGGCGTTGCTATGGGATCCGATTTGGGCGTTTTTGGTTTCTACGAAGTTGCCAATGCGGCAATAATCGGCAATCTGACTGTGGGGGCGCACATGGGCATAGGGTCCCACCCAGACATGGTCGCCAATCTGACTGTGGCTGACCACCGAATAGAGGATCTGGCAGTCGGTTCCAATGGTGCTGGAATCGATCAAACTGCCCGGCCCCAAGCGAGTTCTGGAGCCAATGCGACAAGTGCCGCGCAGGTGGGTTTGGGGTTCGATGATCACATCCGGGGCCAATTGCACCGTCTCTTCCAGGCTGACACTGTCGGGATCCACGAAGGTGACCCCTGCTTCCATCCAGGCATCCTTAAGGCGATCCTGCAAAATTTGATGGGCCTGGGCCAGTTGGCGTCGGTCATTAACGCCGACAATTTCTTGCGGATCCGAGACATCCAGTGCTATCGCCTTTCCCACCCAGCCGACGGCATCGGTTAGGTAATACTCCTGTTGGGCATTGTTACTGGTCAGTTTGGGGAGCACCTGCGCCAGAGCCACCCAGTCAAAACAATACACGCCACTGTTGACGCGCCGGTTTTGTCGCTGTGCTGGAGTGCAATCCCGTTCTTCGACCAACTCCAAAATCCGCTGTTGGGCATCGCAAAACACCCGCCCATATCCATAGGGATCCGCCACTTGTGCCGATAGCAAGGTGACCCTCGGCCCAACTTGACGATGACGTTCCACCAACGCTTGCAGGGTTTCTGCCCGTAACAGCGGCACATCCCCATTGATCACCAGCAGATCCCCGTGAAACTCAGGCAATAGGGGCAACAGTTGTTGTACAGCATGTCCGGTACCCAGTTGTTCCCTTTGCTCGACAAATTCGACGGGGTAATCGGCCAAAGTTTGGCGCACTTGTTCCTGCTGGTAGCCCACAATCACCAAGCAACGGTGGGGCCCCAGCGTCAGTACGGTTCGCAGCAGCCGCTCAATTAAAGATAGGGATCCCAGTTTGTGTAATACCTTTGGCAAATTCGAGCGCATGCGGGTGCCTTTGCCCGCCGCCAAGATCGCCACCGCTAGCTGCCGCTCTACCATGCTCACCCCCAGATCTGCCCCCATAAAGTATACGCGGCGGAATTCGGCTCAAATGTACCGCTGCTGAGGTGTAATCCAAGTCCGCAAAGCCCCTGAACTGAGCTCAAAACTTGAGCTAGCCTGATGGCACGTCTAGGTGACGCAGACTATGACCGAGAGCAAAAGCCCCTCTGCCCCCTCCCCTGCAGTCCGTCGGCGGTTGATCCGAGAGGTGGCCGGCTGGTTGTCGATGCTGGGACTGCTGATACCGGGCTTACAACGTTTCTACATGGGCCACAAACGCTGGGGCTGGGGATACTTGGGGGTGGGCCTACTGGTTTTTATACCTTCAATTCCGCTGCAGATCCTGAGCTATGCCTTGCGGGCCTTTTGCTTGTTCGAAGGCTTGTGGATTTTAACCATGACCAATGCCGATTTCGATTTTCGCTTTAATCGGGATTTGATTGGGTTGGAGTGGAAAAGTGTGGAAGGGCGGGAATCTCAGGATCCGGAACAGCAGTTGGAGAGCCAGTTAAAGCAGGGGTTGATTACCCGTGCCGAGTACGAAGAGCGCCGCCAACAAATCCGCAAGATTTCCTGAGATCCAAATTAGCTGGCTGATGCTGAGGTCAGAATAGAAGGGATCCAAAATCCCTTGCTTGCCAATCTTATGTCGCAGAATCTCCCCCTCGAAGCCATTCCTTTGTTCTCCATTGCGGCGGCCATGTTTTTGGTTTATCTGCCCATGGGGGTGGTGGGCTATGCTCGTGCTCGCGTTGGGTATGACACCAGTGCTCCCCGTGCCATGTTCGACAGGTTACCTCCCTACGGGCAACGGGCGACCTGGGCCCATGAAAATGGTTTTGAAACGTTTGGGATGTTTGCGGCAGCCGCGTTGATCGCCTATGTTACTGGCCCTCACTCAGATCCTTGGTATTTTGGCCTGACCGGAGCGGAAGGGGTCGCTGTGTTGTGTGGGGTGTTTCTGGTGGCGCGGCTGTTTTACAACCTCTGCTACATTGCCGATATTCCCATCGGGCGCTCCCTCTGTTTCCTAGCGGGATCCCTGTCTACGTTAGGGCTGTTGCTGATCAGTTTGTTGCCCTTATTGCAGACGGGCCTGGCTTAGTCGATCCGGGCTCCAGAGATCCAGAATCTCTAGAATCAATCCTGAGGCTGCGCAACACCTCATAGCAAGCCCCCATCGTGTGGTAGTCAGTTTTGCCGGCGGGACTTTTTAGATCATCGTATTTCTGGTTGGCACGGTTCAGAATACGGTACCAAGCTCCATGCTGGTGATCAATAAAATGCTCCCAACTGTAGGCCCAAATGCGGTCGTACCAATCCCAATAGCTGGGATCCCCTGTCCGCAGGGCCAGCAGGGCTGCCGCTGCCAAAGATTCCGCCTGCACCCAAAAGTATTTGTCGCTGTCCCAAACTTGCCCTTGTAAATCCAGCCCGTAGCGGAGTCCACTATACTCAGGATCCCAGGCCAACTGCACCGCTCGGTTAAACAAAAATTGGGCCTTATCCACGAGGCTCTGACTTCCTTGGGTGAGCAACCCATGAGCGTGGCGTTCCAAAATCAGGAGTAATTTGGCCCATTCCGTTTGGTGGCCCGGTTGATATCCCCAGGGGCGGAAGAGGTGACGCGGATCTGAGCGGTTGTAGTCCCAGTCGGGATCCCAGTTGGAGTCATAGTGCTCCCAGATCAGCCCCAACGGGGAAAGTGCCGCCTGTCGTTCACAGAGGTTATGGGCAAGGGTCAAGGCCCGTTCCAAGTAATGCTGGTTTTGAGTGGCTTCGTAAGCGGCGATCAATGCTTCACAGGTATGCATGTTGGCATTTTGGCCGCGATAAGGGGATAGGGATCCCCAGTTGGCTGTGAATTCATCGGCATACAAGCCATCGGCTTCTGACCAAAAGTGCTCCTCCATCAGAGCAAAGGTCTCGGTCAGATACTGGGCACACTCGGGGATCCCGGCTTTGAGGCCACAGGCATAGGCCAAGAGGACAAAGGCATGACCATAACAATGTAAGGTGGCATCCACAACCTCTGGGCCCCGCAAAATCCAGACATAGCCGCCTTCTCCTTGGCGATGCTTTTCCCGCAAAAACCGGATCCCGTGCTCCGCCCAGGTGCGATACTCCGGGTTTTGAAAATGCAGCGCCGCCATGGCGTAGTTAAAGACAAAGCGGGTGCTACTGACTAGGTGGCGGGTTTCGCGGTCGTAAAGACTGCCATCATCACGAAAATGCTGGAAAAATCCCCCTTGTGGATTGATGCAGCGGGGATGATAAAACGTCAGGGTGTGGCGAATGTGGTCCTCGAGGAAGTGGGGATCCCGAAAGTTGGGCAGTGGGTGCATCGAGGTAGCTCAGAAGCGGTGGAGACCAAGACAACTGCGGGTAGAGCGCGGGACTTCTTCTCTGGCAGCTAAAGGTCAAACGTTACCCTATCCGAGTGCTTTTGTAAAAGTTCCCTCTCCTCTGACACCCTGAAAACGCGGGATCTCGAGAGCGTTTCCATCGTAACTCCTCCCCGGATGCCCCAAGCATAAGGCTCCCAGGCCCTCTTTCCCCTTTGGTTTATAATTTTCATGGACTAAACATTGAAATCGTCCAGCTAGCTTGGTGCTCTTCACAGCCAGCCGAACAGCAGCCAAGCAACCCGTCCCTGGGTAATTGTTGTTAAGTTTTGATTTGAGAGGAATCCATGTTTCTAGTCTCTAACGTCGTGAAGCGCCTCAAGCTCGTCCTCCTCAGCCTAGTCTTTGTGGTGGGGGCCGTAGCCTTCCTATCTAATCCTGCTGCTGCAGAAACCTACACCGTCAAAATGGGATCCGACAAAGCTCAACTGATTTTCGATCCCCCATCCCTCACCATCAACCAGGGAGATACCGTTCAGTGGGTGAACAACAAGGTTTATCCTCACAACGTCGTTTTTGATAAGGTGCCTGGTGGTGACGCCGCTCTAGCGGCTAAACTCTCTCACAAAGCTCTGCTCACCGCTCCTAAGCAATCTGTTGAATCTGCCTTTGTCGATGTTCCTCCGGGTGAGTACACCTACTACTGCACCCCCCACCGTGGCGCTGGGATGGTCGGGAAGATCATTGTGAATGGCTAATCGCCTGACTGTATGTCCAACTGTACTGGCAGAGTCGGGGGGCGAATCTCGGTATTCAACCCAGGGATCCCAGACTTGCCTTGATGTCTGTGGATCCCTCCCCTTAGGATGAAAGGTAGCCCTCTCAGCAGTGGGAGGGCTTTTTAGCGAATGGACTTTGATGGGTTTCCATCTGTAACACCTTCTGCAACACCTTAGACGAGCTCCCCATGACCACCAGCATTAAAGGCTACCTGTTCCTGGCCGTTTCCTGCCTCAGCGCCATTGCTGCTGTAGGTTCTATCTTCGAATTGGCCTCAGGTGAACCGGACTTTGGCGTCGGTACCACCAGCATCATCTTGGTCGTTGCAGCGCCGTTGGCGGTTTGGTTGTTTCAGGCTGCGGTTGGGGCAGCGCGGGCTAGCAAGACGTCCGGCAAGGGGGGTAAAAAGAAATAATCGGGGGGCTCAGTTGCACACTGAGGCCGGATTTAGGCAGTTGAGCTACGCTCTTGCGGAGGCAAAGTGATGGGCTATTGGTGATAAAACCCTTGGCTAGGGGGTTAATGGGATTGTTTCAGTGAGACTTCTGCTTCTGCCTCCGCTGGGAACAGCTGATGGTACTCCGGTAGTAATTCCCGCTTTTCTACACTACCCAGAGCCGACTCTAGCTCTGCAGTGGTTAACGTACAGCTGGGGCCAGAGCCATTCAGCACGGTTTCTGTAATCTGTCCATTTTGGTCAATTCGATATTCTACTTTCACGTATTCGGACATCCTGGCTCCGCTCTCCAATGGCTTGATACTGCAACTGTTCTTAGGATTGTTCTCATTTTAATTCCCCTCCGTTCGTCCCTTAGCTTTCCTTTGGCAGATCCCCGCATCTATGGCTTCTGTCTCTCCCTCTTCCTCCCAAGCTCTGAAAAGGGATCCCAAAATCCAGCGAGATCTAAGTTTGGGTTTGGGAGCACTAGGCTCTGTCCTCTTGATCGGTACCTTGTGGTACCACTGGGTGGAGCGCTGGCCCTGGGTTGAGGCGATCTACATGACAGTGATCACCCTCACCACCGTTGGCTTTATGGAGGTGGAGCCGCTGGGGAATCGGGGGCGCTTGTTTACTGTCGCTCTGATCCTGATGGGGGTGTTGAGCATCGGGTTTATGGTGAATCGCTTTACCGAAACCCTGATCCAAGGGCATTTCCAGGAAGAGATTCGACGGCGCAAGTGGAGAAAGCAAATGGAAGCACTGTCCAACCACTTCCTGATCGGCGGGTTTGGTCGCATTGGGCGACAGGTGGCTCAGGAGTTTCAGGCGGAAGGGATCCCGTTTTTGGTGATCGATCAATCTGTGGATGCAATTCATGCTGCTCGAGAACTGGGCTATGTAGCGTTACAGGGAGATATCACCCTCGATGCCACCCTGATAGAAGCACGGGTGCAACAGGCGGAAGGGTTGATCGCCGCCTTGCCTTCCGACGCTGAGAATTTGTACGTGGTTTTATCGGCTCGTACCCTCAATCCACGCATCCGCACCATTGCCCGCGCCAATACGGAAGAGGCTTTGCAAAAGCTACAGCGGGCAGGTGTTGCCCACGCCATCTCCCCTTACATTACGGGTGGCAAACGCATGGCCGCAGCAGCCTTGCGCCCACGGGCCGTAGACTTTGTTGATGGCATTCTTTCCGGTCGGGATCGCACGTTTTACTTAGAAGAGTATGAACTGGCTGCTCAGGAATGTCCTTATGTGGGCCAAACCCTGCAAAAAGCCGATTTGCGGTCTCGCTCTGGCGCTCTGATCGTGGCGATCCGGCGGGCCGATGGCCAGCTCATCGGTGGCCCCAGTGGGGATACTTTGCTGCAACCGGGGGATCTGCTGTTGTGTATGGGAACGTCCGAGCAGCTACGGCAGCTGGGCCAATTGTTGTATCCCTTACATTGAGGGATCCCTGACGGGATGGTGTTCTTCGGCTCTAACCTTGTCCTGAGATGATCTCCCCCCAATGTCTAACTAGCCCCAAAAACCCCTGGATCCGGCAGTTGCGACAGCTCCAGCGCAGTAAAGGTCGGCGAGAACAAGGGGCTTTTCTGGTCGAGGGATCCCATTTGATCGAGGAAGCCCTGCAGACCGGCTGGCCTCTGCAAGCGATTTGCTATACACCTGACTGGGGCAAGAGCCATGCCCATCTCCTGGAAAACCTGCCAGCCGCGGTGCGTTTGCAGCCCGTTAGTCCTGAGGTGATGGCCGCCCTCTCGACCACCGAAACCCCGGAGGGAGGGATTGCCGTTGCCACGCGCCAAGAGTTCCCTCCTCCTCCTCCAGGGTCAATCCGTTTGGGTCTGGTTGTGGAAACGCTCCAGGATCCGGGCAATTTGGGAGCCCTGATCCGGGTGGTGGCTGCCACAGGAGCCGATGGACTTTGGCTGAGTGAAGACAGTGTGGATCCACAAAATCCCAAAGTGTTGCGGGCCTCAGCGGGCCAGTGGTTTCGCCGTCCGCCATGGGTACAGCCGAATTTACCGGCTTGGCTGCAAACCTGTCGCCAGCACGGCATTCGCATCTTAGCAGCAACCCTCTCCCAACCTGAAAATTGCTATTGGGATGTCGATCTCACCCCACCCACTTTATTTTTGCTAGGCAATGAAGGTGCTGGACTCCGTGAAACCCTGATCCAACAGGCGGATGCCCAGGTGTGGATCCCGATGGCTGCTGGGGTGGAATCCCTCAATGTGGCGATGACAGGGGGGCTACTCCTTTACGAAGCCCTGCGACAAAGACGAAGTCAAGGCATCGCCTAGATTAAGCTCCCCTCAAAACTCCTCTTCTTCAAAGGGTACAGAGCTGGCTTCCTCCTCATCTCCATCTTCCATTGGTGCGGGTTGACTGGCCGAAACCGGCACGCCAGAAGACAACTTTTCCCGTACAGCCCCTTCCACTTCCGCCAGAACCTCAGGCTTTTCCTTTAGATACACCACCAGATTGTCCCGGCCCTGAGCAATGTTTTCCTCCTTGTAGCTATACCAGGATCCCCGCCGCTTGAGAATGTTCATCTCCTCTGCTAGGTCAATGATGCAGCCAATGTTGGAAATGCCTTGACCAAAAATAATATCGAACTCGGCCCGGCGGAAAGGAGGAGCCACTTTATTCTTCACCACCTTCACACGTGCCCGGATCCCGTACTCATCAGCCCCCTTTTTCAGGGTTTGAACCCGTCGAATATCTAACCGTACCGAAGCATAAAACTTGAGGGCATTGCCACCCGTAGTGGTTTCTTGCGGGCCATAGCCCATGCCGCCAATTTTGGAACGCAATTGGTTTAAGAAAATCACAATAGATCCGGTTTTACTGACATTCCCAGCAATCTTGCGCAGGGCTTGGCTCATCAGGCGGGCTTGCAATCCCACATGAGCATCCCCCATATCTCCTTCAATTTCGGCACGAGGGACCAGTGCTGCCACCGAATCCACCACCACAATATCGACAGCGGCAGAGCGCACCAACTGATCCACAATCTCTAGGCCGGCTTCCCCCGTATCTGGTTGTGAGATCAACAAGTTTTGAATGTCTACCCCCAGGGCTGCCGCATAGGTGGGATCCAGAGCATGTTCTGCATCCACGAAGGCTGCCGTTCCCCCCTGCTTTTGCACCTCGGCAATGGCGTGTAAGGCAATCGAGGTTTTCCCAGAAGACTCCGGCCCAAAGACTTCAATGATTCGCCCCTTGGGATAGCCACCGCCTAAGGCTAAATCTAGGGTGATGGCCCCACTCGGCACCGTTTCCACCCGCATCTGTGCGGCATCCCCCAGCCGCATGATTGCCCCCTTGCCGAAGTTCCGCTCGATCTGGCCCAAGACCTGCTCCAGAGCTTTGCGCTTTTCTGACTTCAACTTGTCCGAGTCGTCAGCAGTGTTCATGGCGGCAGCTTTGCCTCGGGCCATAACCAGCATCCTCCCCTAGGGGTAGTAGTGGAAGAAAATCGAGCCTGCATTCTAACATTGCCACCCAGAGTGCCACTTTTTTGGGAGGGGATCCCTGTCGTTTCCCTCAGCCTGTTGAGCCAAATAGAACTCCTACATCGACAGATTAGTCAAGAGCCAGACCCCGATGGGCTGCCAACAACAAAAGCTCAAACGCTAAAGTGAGCGAAGGGGTGTGTTGAAGGAAGGTGAGTTGGGATGTTCATGACCTTGGTGTTGCAATCTCCGGGACCAATTCTCTTCTCTTGGGGATCTTTTTCTCTGAGCTGGTACGGTCTGTTGATTAGCTTGGCGGTTTTGCTGGGGTTGATCTTAGCCCGTCATCTGGCTCAGCGTCGTGGCATCTCACCGCAGTACATACCCGATCTTCTCCTTTGGCTGGTGGTTGGATCCCTGCCGATGGCGCGCCTGTACTACGTGGTCTTTGAATGGGAACGCTACCGAGACGGCCCTTGGTGGCAGGTATTGGCCATTTGGCAGGGAGGAATTGCCATCCATGGAGCCCTAATGGGCGGAGGGGTGGCGCTTTACCTTTTTGTGCGACGCAATCAACTGGAGTTTTGGTCATTCGCAGATTGCATCGTCCCTTCGGTCATCCTAGGACAAGCCCTGGGACGATGGGGTAACTTTTTTAACAATGAAGCCTATGGAAAGGCCCTGTCACCGGATAGCGCCCTATGGGTACAGCTCCAACTGCCGGATGGATCCCGGGTTCACCCCACATTTTTGTACGAATCCCTATGGAATTTTGGCCTGTTTGGGATCCTTTGGGGGCTCAGCTACCGCCGCAACCTGCCACCGGGCAGTCTCTTGGGATTGTACCTAGTGGGCTATAGCCTAGGGCGCTTTTGGATTGAGGGCTTGCGTACTGATAGCCTGATGCTCGGGCCTCTGCGGGTGGCTCAAGTGGTGAGTTTGCTATTGATCGGGGTGGGTGGGCTGCTGTTGGTGGGATCCCTGAGGCGCACACCTAGACAAACGCTCTCTTTGGCCGCTGATCAGACAGGCAGGCTCACGACCCACAACCGGATCGATAACGAGTCTGGCCATGCAGAGTGAAGGGGTTTGGGCCGATGGATCTCCTCTGGTGTTGCCCTCTGCTGCGGCTACCCAAGCGCTAGCAGCTTTGATCGGGCAAATGGCGGAGCCAGGGTTGGTCATTCTTTTGGAAGGTAACCTGGGCAGTGGGAAGACCACCTTTGTGCAGGGGTTAGGTCAAGGACTCGGGATCCCCGAACCGATTGATAGCCCCACCTTTGTCTTGCTGCAAGAATACTACACAGGGCGGATCCCCTTATTTCACTGCGATCTTTACCGTTTAGAGTCCGCCTCTGCTGAGGATCTGGGCCTAGAAGAACTTTGGAACAACGAGGGGATTACCGCCATCGAATGGCCCCAACACCTCTCCGATTTACCATCCACCTATCTCTGGCTACATCTACAATCAGATCCCCAAATCGATGAATTCCGCTTTCTCCACATCAAAGGCAAAGGATCCCTGACCGCTCAGCTTTGGCAACAGGTGCACTCTGTGTTTAGCCAAATCCCGCAGCAAAAAAATTAGGATCCAGGTTGCCTCATGATAGCGTTTTTCTGGATCCCAAATCTCGATAAATTGAACTCAACAGGAAGCGGCTTTGCACATCTGTAAGAGCTCTATTCTGCTTAAGCCAAATCAAAAAGCAGCACCTCTGCCCCGTCTTCACTAGCAAGGGTTAGTTCAGCTTCTTCAGCAATAGCCACCCCATCCCCTTCGCGCAAAGGCAAGCCATTCAAAGTAGCATTGCCCCGAGCCATTTGCAGCCATCCGTAGCGCTTACTGTCCAATCTTTGGGTAATGGTGTGACCTGGTTCAATGAGCGCGGCATACAGATTCACGTCCTGATGCACAGTCACGGATCCCTGGCGGCCATCTCGAGAGGCAATTAGCCTCAACTCATTTGGATGTTCTACCAATCCAGTCGTTTTTTGTTCGTAACTGGGCTCCAAGTTTTCCTGCTCCGGCAAGATCCAAATCTGCAATAGATGTACTGACTCTTCCGCAGAATGGTTGTATTCGCTGTGGTGGATCCCGGTACCTGCTGTCATCCGCTGAATCTCACCAGGGCGAATGACGGATCCCGTTCCCAAGCTGTCTTTGTGCTCCAGACTTCCTTCCAACACATAGGTGACAATCTCCATGTCACGGTGCCCATGGGTGGGAAAGCCCGCGCTTGGGCTAATCCGATCATCATTGATCACTCGTAAGGCCCGAAAACCCATATACCGAGGGTCATAGTATTCACCGAACGAAAACGAATGATAGGTGTCAAGCCAGCCGATCTTGACATGTCCCCGCTCTTCCCGCTTATGCAAAGCCAGCATTGCAATTCCTCCAAAGCCTGACTCTTGGTATCTATCTAGCTGAAATCATCCTAGTAACTTTGCTTCGAGATTGTCAATACTCAAACAATCCAGCCGTCTGTTTTCCGGATCTAAAAAACCTCTTCCAGGGGGTTGACAGGGCATGGTTATGGGGCATAGGCTAGTAAAGCGCCAATGAGGCAGATGGCCCCGGGCGTTCCCAGAACCTTGACAATCAGTACAGTCAACCATCATGGAGC
>NZ_JAFIRA010000044.1 GCF_022848905.1 Thermostichus vulcanus str. 'Rupite' | reverse complement strand
TAGGTAGGGTCGGCTCAGGGGATGGGGTAGTTGGCAATCCCCTGAACTCCATGAATACCTTGCAGTCTAAGGTTGCAAGGGGCTAGAAGGGAGAATCCCCCGGTTTCTAACCGGGGGAGTGTCAAACAACCCTTTCTGAGTCGGTGCCAGGAGCGGCAACAACACCTTGAGGTGAGGGTGGATCCTAGTTGTCAAACTTTTTGTACCGATAGTAGTAGTCTCTACCGAGTTCTGGAAGAATTGCTCAACAATGCCTGCAAGTACACTCCTCCTGGGGGTTGGATCCAATTGGAAGTCAGCTGTATTGCTCATGAAAAGGAAACCTTTGCCCATGCCAGCACCAACACCACTCCATCCGCCGCAACCGAACTGCAAATCCAGTTGCGCAATTCTGGGGAAGCGATCTCCGACGAAGAATTAACCCATATTTTTGACCGCTTTTACCGGATCCCAAAACGAGATCTGTGGGGGCAGGGAGGCAGTGGGTTAGGGCTCACCCTCGTGAAAAGCATTGTGGAACAACTGGGGGGATCCATCCAGGTCAACAGCAACGATGCCTGCACCTGTTTTCAACTGAATTTGCCCTCACTCATTATTTGATCCCCATCTAGGAGCTGGTTATACAGAGGATCGATATCTGCAAGCTCTCGGTATACAGCTTCAGGAATAATAACTTGGCGATAGAGTTGGGGCAAAAGAGTCAGATGTTCATATGGCTCTTTCTACCTCTACACCGCAAAACCATCGGGCCGACGTTCCAATGCCAACGCCAATTGCTCGTACTCTGCCAAATGGTTGTAAAGCTGAGCAGAGATACGTACCCAAAGCTGCTCAGCAAAGGGGATGATCGGCACTTCGATGCGGTGTCTGTGCCAAAGGTCATCGTGTAACTGGCGGGCCCGAATCGGTAAAGGCAGATCCAGCCTCCACTGCTGCCAAAAGGATGGCAAAGGAAGGGTGGCCATAAAACCCAACATGTTCTCCGGAGCAGGCGGGATCCCCCCGAAACGCTCCAGGAGTAACTGCCGCGCCTGCATCATCAGGGTATGGTTGTGCTGACGAATAGGATCTATCCCCAACCCCTGGATAAACTCCAGGGCTGCCGAGATGGCCAACCAAGCACTGGGATCCCGGGTGCCCACCCAATCGAACTCGGCTAGGAAACCTTGACCAAAACCATGGGAGATCACCGTTGGGTGGGTATGAGCCTGTTGATGAGGTGCCACCCACAAAAAGGCACAGCCTTTCGGGGCAAACAACCACTTATGGGCATTGCCGGTATACCAATCGGCCCCCAGGGTTTCCAACGCTAGGGGGAGGGTTCCGGGGGCATGGGCACCATCCACCAAAACGGGGATGCCGCGCTCCCGACAAAGACTGATCAGCTCCGGTAGTGGGTAGATTAGGGCTGTGGGTGAGGTGATGTGATCCAAGACCGCCAAGCGAGTTTGGGGGGTGAGAATTGCCTCGAAGGCTGCCACAACCTGTTCCGGTTCCGTGATCGGAAAGGGGATCTGCGCTTCAACCGGGAGGGATCCCGACTGGGCCGAGACAAACTGTATTGCTTGGCGGACTGCTCCATAGCCCTGATTGGTATAGGCAATCTCATCCCCAGGCTGAAACTGCAGGGAGCGCAAGACGGCATTCACCCCACTGGTGGCATTTTCCACAAACACCAGATTTTCAGGTTCAGCCCCGACACAATGGGCCAACTCTGCTGCCGCCGCCCGCAAAGCCCGGGGAAGCACCTCTCCCATAAACTGTACGGGTTGGGCCTCAAGGCGTTCTCGCCAAGCACTCTGAGCCTGTAACACCGTTTTGGGGGTCGCACCGTAGGAGCCGTGATTCAAAAAAATCGCCTGCGGATCTAACCCCCACAGGGGGCGAAGGGCAGTACCAAATCTGGAGAAATCGAATCCAATGTTGGAGGAGAAAGACATGGTTTACCCAATGGGGCCGCAGAGGTGTACAGGCTGTCTGTGATCAGGGAGGGATCCCGCTTGCAAGGGGAAATGTCACAATGGCCGGTGTGGAGGCCGATGGCATTCTACGCGAATGGCTGCTCTTCTTTTAGACTCGGGAGATGGCTATGAACGAGCTGCAGATCACTCAGTGGTTAGAACAAGCGCTACAAAACCCACGCCTGAAACTCCAGGTCAAAACCCAGCCAATTCGAGACGGTGAATCAGAAGCCTACGCCTTGGTGGTGATGATCAATCGGCCTGCCGATCTCACCCTCGACTACGAAGAACTCACCTCCTGGTTCCAAACCACGGTCTCTGCGCACTATCCACAGGTGAAAAGTTTGGCCCTCTACAGTCGCCCGATTGGCCAACACGCCGCCGACTGGAAAACCCAGATCAAGCTTCAGCAATCCGCCCCACCCGATCCAGTCTCACCGGCAGCGGATCCCCATGAGCCTCTGGATCTAAGCCGCTTTTGCTTTACCGACAATCGATTGCTCCTGACCACCGATTTGCCCAAGCCGCCGGGTTTGCTCTGCCAGGCCATCCTCGCTTTTCACCGTCTCACCACCGAACAAAAGCGCGAGGTCTTGCCCCTGCTGCCCACGCTGTTCGAGAATCCAACCTCAGTCTCGACGGTGATGCTGTCTGTGGAGGCGGCTTTGTGGCTGGAACCCCTGAAAACCCTGAATCAGCACCAACTGCGCCTGTTGAGCATTTGGCTGAGTCGTTATTGCTTTAACCCCAACACCACCCTGATGGAGTTGGAATCTGTGCCGCCTACTCCCAACCGCACCACGGGACAGTTGAAACGCAGCAATCGTGCCCCTCAGATGGGAGTCTCCCTCACCTTAGCCAGTTTTGCCGGTAATCTAACGGCGGCCTCGGCAGTGACCGTGGGCTTGTTGTTTGGGATGGTGTTTGTACTTTCGTTGGCGATTATTGCCAGCTTAGAGGGCGGATTTTCCTTTGCCTATTTGATCTTTTCAATTCTGATCACCCTTGCCTTTAATGGGCTGATCTTCTTTTTATCGCCCTTTTTGATGGATCTCACTCAAGGTTGGCTTTATGGCACCGAATGGGTCAGCCTGGCGGAGATCAAGCGGCGCAGCCCAGAAACGGCAGAGGTGATCGAGCGGGTCTGTCAAAAACACAAGCTGAAGCAACCGAAGTTGGGGCTGATCCGTGACCAGAACCCTACTGCTTTTACCTACGGCAGCCTGCCCGACACCGCCCGTATTGTCGTCAGCGAAGGGCTGTTTACCTACTTGGAAGATGGGGAAGTGGCGACAGTCTATGCCCACGAGTTGGGACATGTGATCCACTGGGACTTTGCCGTCATGACCCTGGTTTCGACGTTGGTGCAGATTACCTATTTGATTTATGCCTACGTGCGCGACATTCGTGGCGATAGCAAGGCTGCCAAAAACATCCGCTCGCTGGCGTTTATTGCCTATATCTTTTACGTGGTGGGATCCTACCTGTTGCTTTACCTCTCGCGGGTACGGGAGTATTTCGCCGACCACTTTGCTGCTGAAGTAACCGGCAACCCCAATGCACTCTCGCGGGCTTTGGTGAAAATTGCCTATGGCATTGTGGAGGAAGGAGAACGGGAACAAGATGAGGAAACCCGTCGGCGCAGCTCCCGTCTCTTGGAAGGCACCCGTGCCCTAGGGATTTATGATGCCAAGGCGGCTACAACTGCCGGTACTGCCTATCGGGTGGCTGCGGATCCCAGCCAGGTGGGCAAGGTGTTTTTGTGGGATCTGTTTAACCCCTGGGCTTGGTGGATGGAGTTGAATTCTACACATCCGCTAACAGGTAAACGGGTACGCGCCCTGGGAACTTATGCCGAACAACTGGATCTGCCAGTAGAGTTTGATATGGCCACCGTGGCGGCGCAGGGTAAACATCTGAACCGACAACAGCTCTACGGGGGCTTCGCTCTGGATGTGGTGTTGCTAAATGCTGTTTGGATAGGGGTCATTTTGGGAACGCTGTTGGGGATCCCGGCCTTATTAGCGGGGCAGTTTGGGATCTTTGCTGGATGGATAGTTTTGGGAGGCAGTGTGGGACAATTGCTGAAAACGACGGTGATGTACCCCAGCCTCAATAATCCTCCGGCGTTGAATGTGTTGAAGGCAATGAGCAACCCCTATGCCAGCCCCTTACGCGGTTTGCCCATGCAACTCCAAGGACGGGTGATCGGGCGGGGCGATGCCGGATATCGTTTTGGCTCGGATCTAAAGTTTCAGGATGAGTCCGGGATGATCTTCTTGCGCTATGCCTCTCGCTTTGGGCCGTTGGGCAACTTCTTGTTTGGAGCAAACCAAGTGGAAGGGTTGATCGGTGAGCAGGGATCCGCGGTGGGCTGGTTCCGGCGAGGGGTGGCTGCCTGGATGGATCTGGACCATTTCCAAAAGCCTCAAGGCCAGGTTGTGACCAGTCATCATCCCTTCTGGCAGCGGGTGTGGGGTGTCATTGGGGTCGTGGTTGCCATTGGGTTGATGGTGCTGCTTTGAGAGGAGGTTCCCAGTCCCAATGGTTTCCGTTGCGCCCTAGCCACCCTTTGTTTGGAAAAGAGTTGGGGGAAAGATAACTCAGGCGGAATCACTTTGGGGTAAACCCGATTCCACTTCCTGCAAGACTTGTAGGGCACGGTAGGAGCTTTGCAAAGCCTGTAGTTCCTGTTGGGTTTGTTCCATCTGTTTGGCCCGATGCTCTTGTTGTGAGCGGAGCTCTTGGTTTTCAGCTTTTGCGCGGCGCAAGAGACGCTTCAGCTTTTGCTGCTGTTGTTGCAGTTGGGCGCGTTCTGTTTCGGAGTGTTGCAGCTGGATCCCTTGCCGTTCCAATTCTGTTTTGAGGGTAACAATTTGAGATTGCAGCTGACGAAGCTTTTGGCGCAGTTCTCGCTCCTTGTTGGATGTTTGGGAGTTGGAGGTTTGGGATGGGGGAGGCGTGTGAGGGGGTAATGTCTGTAGGTACTGTTGCAACTGCTGGGCCTGGGCCTGAAGTACTTGACACCGTTGTTGTTCGTTGCGCAGTTGGGCCTGGGCTCGTTCACAGGTTTGGATCTCCGCTTGCACCTGTTGCTTGATGCGGTTCAGGGTCTTTTGATGGCGTAGCTGAATTTGTTGGATCTCTTGTGCAATTTGCCCAGGGCGGGGATCCACCGCAGGTTGCCGGGGCTTACCTCCATGGTCTGCTGGATCAAAAGGCACCCAAGTGGCCAACAGCGACGCACGAAAGTCAGTCCAAGACTCCGATTGCAGGGCCAGTCTCAGGGTGCTCAAAGCCCCATAAGTTGCCCCAAGGCCCGCCAGGATCCCAGGGATCCAAGCCAGCGAGATCGACAGTTTGGGTAGAGTTGGCATCATCTGATCCAACAGCCCCACCACCAAAGCCCATGTCATGATCCCGATCCCCGCAGCAGCGGCACCAGAGACCCAAGAGGAGCGGGAAACCATCATGACCCGAACAAATCAGAGCGTTAGCCAGTTGAGAACTGGCCTGTAATTAATAATTAAGAGTCTATCTTGAGAGTTTATCTTGTCCATCGCGAGCTCGACCCTCTGGGATCCGCCCCCACTAGGGTACTTGCCAGGCCCGTTGGTGATAATCCTCGATCTGAGCCCAAGGATCCGCATGGGTAGGGTCATGCCCATGATGGGAGTGGCTATGACTGTGGTTGTGATGACTGTGGCTGGGGGAGTGGCCGTGATCGCGTAAGCGATGCGTAGCATTGTCGTGAGGATGGGTATGTTGAGCACTGGCCCATTCTTTTACCGCCAGTCGAAACTTGCATAGGTGACAATTCATTTGGGTTTGGCCCTGTCGGGCTTCCTGTTCCAGTTGGCGCAGGCTCTGCAAAATCGTATCGACAATGCCCAGTTCCGGTAGACCCAGCCAGTCCATCCCTGGATGAAGGAGCCGTTGTTCCTGGATGGCAGCCTCGATTTTTTTCACCAACACGCCAGTAAACAGGAAGTAGGGCAAAACGATCACCCGGCGCGGTTGCCACAACAACGCTCGTTCAAACCCCATCGGTAGGCGCGGATGGGTAATGCCGATAAAACAAGTCTCGACGGCGCGAAAACCGGATCCCTCCCAAAGCAGGCGGGCCAGTTTACAGGTTTCGGCATTGGCTTCCGGATCGCTGGATCCACGACCAACAAACAGCAGCACGGTTTCCGAGTCCGGGATCCCTGGAGGTTGAGCAGCCAACAAAGCCCTCAAACGCGCTCGCAGCAGTTGCAGAATTTCGCTGCGGATCCCCAGGGGTCCACTGTAATGAATACGCAACTGTGGATACAGGGCTTGCAGCCGATCCAACTCCACCGTCACGTCAAACTTGTTGTGACGAGCCCCAAACAACAGCAGCGGCAGTGCCACCACTTCCTGCCAACCTTGGGCGATGCACTGTTGGATCCCTTGGGCAATACTCGGCTCGGTCAACTCCAAGAAACAGGGGATCACGGGCCGGTGGGGGGTACGGGCTTGGTAGGCTTGGGCCAGTTCGAGAAAAGCTTGCCGTCCTTGGGGATCCCGGGATCCGTGGCCAATGAGCAACAGGGGTAGGGGCTGAGGCGTAGATGGAGAAAGCGGGGTGGACGCGGCGGTACTGAGCAAGTCGAACACAAAAACTCCGTTCCTTGTGAATCGCAAGGGTTGTGGGATAGGGGCAGGTGGGCATTCTGGCTGAGGGAGGGATCCCATCACAGTTGCGTCACAGTGGCGGATTTGCACCGCACTTTCCCCAATCTGCCTGAGTCATCCAGATTAGCTTGCCCTTTGCCATTCACCAAGCCCCCCAGGGGGATGTGGGTGGATAGTGTCTGGGGAAATAGAGGTATTTACGGATTAAAATCGATTGCGAATGTGATCAGTCGCACTGTTGTGATCCATTGCATCTGATATAAAAACCAGTAAAGCTGGGAAATCTCGAAATATCCCGTGGAGAGCAATCATGGTCATCCTGGATTACAGCGATGCAGATAGCGGCTTTTGGGCTTCTACCCCCCAGGGCCTGGTGGAGGCGATTAAATTCCAAAACCACTTTTACGCGATTCGGAAACTGTATAAGCGCACCCAAGACGCGGTAGCTGCTTGTCGGACGGATGTAGAGAGCGGGTTTCGCAGCATCGTGGTGGAATTTAACGACCACGCAGAAGTATGGGCTCAGCTCTTGGCGAGTGTACCGGTGCAGCCCAAGGGACAAATGCAGGTTGCTCCCCCTACCACCAACCCTGCCAAACCGGTGTTGACCTATCGCGGCCAACCTTTGAGCAAGCCCTCTGGGAATGCCGCTCCTGTGCAAAAGCCCCTCACCTATCGGGGTCAAAAGGTAGCCGAGCAAAGGGTTGAACAAGCCCCGATTGTTTTGCCCGATACCCTCTACTTTCGCGGTGTGAAGGTGAACTGAGCTCCTGTTGGATGGGAAGCCCTTTCAAACAACCGCAGAGATTTTTAACTACCCTTCTGCCGGTAAACCCCTACTCCATAGGCAGGCACCTCAACAGGATCCCCTGTCGTTTGGGGGAGCATTGTTGAGCCGGAACCCAGCCAGTCGGGATCCTGACTATCCAGAAGTTTTTGCCAAGAGCCAGCCGGCCAGCCGGAATAGGCCATCGAATGTTCTGGGTGGAAATTAAATAGGGCGATAAGAAGATCGGATCCCTGCTGCCGCTGCAGAGCTAAACCCGATTCTGCGAAGAGATCGGCCTGAACGGTGGATCTCTCAAAACTTTGTAAAGCGGGGAGCGTTTTGCGCAACCGAATCAACGTTTGATACCACCGCCAAAGGGCTTGGTGTTGACCGGCTGAGTTGAGATTCCAATTGAGTTTGGAACGGTTAAACGTCTCCTCCGATTGGGGATCCGGCACTTCTCCTTTCCAGCTAAAGGCGCTAAATTCTCGTCTGCGACCCTGCCGCACAGCTTCTACCAAGTCGGGATCCCCGTGGCTAACAAAATACTGGAAGGGTGCTGTTTCGCCATACTCTTCTCCCATGAAGAGCATCGGCAACATCGGGGCCAAGAGTAAAGCGGCTGCCGCCAGTTTTAACCCCTCAAAAGAGGTGAGCTGGCTGAGGCGATCCCCCCACATGCGGTTACCCACTTGGTCATGATTCTGAATGCAGATGACAAACTGGGATCCCGGTCGCTGAGCGGCGGAGTTGCCATAGCGTCTGGCCCGGTGGGGAGAGTATTGCCCGGAAAAGACATAGCTTTCTCGGTAGGATTTGGCCAATTGCTCTAACCGGCCAAAGTCTTCGTAGTAGCCTTCGCGTTCACCCGTGAGCAAGGTGTGCACACAGTGATGAAAGTCATCGCACCACTGCGCATCTATCCCATAGCCCCCCTGCTCCCGAGGGGTGATGATCTTGACATCATTCAGGTCGGTTTCGGCAATCAGGTGTCGCTTCCAGCCGATGCGCTGGCTCAAGGCTTCCACCCGTTGCGAGAGTTCTCCTAAAAAGGGGCGGGCGCTAAAGTCGTAAATGGCATGAATCGCATCCAACCGCAATCCATCCAGGTGGAATTCCTCCAACCAAAACTCGGCATTTTGCAAGAAAAACTCTCGTACCCCATCGCAATAGCGGTCGTCGAAATTGAGGGCGGATCCCCAGGGAGTATGGTACTTATCGGTGAAATAGGGGCCAAATTCGCGCAGGTAATTGCCTTCCGGCCCCAGGTGGTTGTAAACCACATCCAGAATCACCGCCATCCCCACCTGGTGGCAGGCATTCACCAACTGTTTTAGCTCCGTTGCTCCTCCATAGGCGGTTTGCACCGCATAGGGATACACCCCGTCGTAGCCCCAGTTGCGCCCTCCCGGACATTGGGCCACCGGCATCAGCTCCAACACATTCACCCCCAAGTCCAGTAGCTCCGGCAGGCGGGGAATAATGGCGGCAAAGGTTCCTTCAGGAGTAAAGGTGCCGACATGCAGCTCGTAGAGGATCCACTGCTCCAAGGGGATCCCTGGCCAAGCTGAATCCTGCCAGGCAAAATCTGGATGCAAAACCCGTGAGGGGCCATGAACACCGTGGGGTTGCCAGCGGGAGGCCGGATCCGGTCGTTCCACCTGACCCTGCTCTTGGTGGAGGACGAAGAGATAGTCCAGTGGCCCCTCTGGGATCCCTTCTAATTCCGCCTGCCAATAGCCCTCGGCATCCTGCTGCATGGACAGCCGCTGCTCGATGGGGCTGAGTAGTTTCAGCTCCACCTGGGGCAGCAACGGTGCCCAAACCCGGAAGCGATAGCCTCCAGAGCCGAGGGGATAGGCGCCAACGCGGTGGGTGGGAGCAAAGGAGAAGGAAGAATGATTCAACACAGATCCAGGCCAGCAAACACGGTTCCCACTATAGCGGGGTGATTCTCTACTCAGGGATCCACACCAACCTTGCCCAAACGCTGCCAGCAGCGCCTCTGCCCCTCTTTGGAGCCAGATCTTTGCCCCAAACCTTTGTCATAGTGGAATAGCTCTTTCCTGCCAATCTCCTATGCTCAGTTATCCTCCCAGCCGTCAGGATCCGCAAGTTGTCGATGACTACCATGGCCAGAAGGTGGCGGATCCCTATCGTTGGTTAGAGGATCTTGACTCCGATGAAACACGGGCTTGGGTGGAAGCCCAGAATCGAGTTACCTTTGAGTACCTAAAGGGGATCCCGGCCCGGCAACGGCTGCAGGAGCGGCTGACCCAGTTGTGGGATTACGAGAAATACAGCCAGCCTTTCAAGGAGGGGGGGCGCTACTTTTTCTTCAAAAACGACGGCTTGCAAAACCAAAGTGTTCTGTACACTCAAGACTCGTTAGAAGGTGAGGCGCGGGTTTTGCTGGATCCCAATACTTTTTCAGAAGATGGCACGGTGGCTTTGTCGGGGATTGCCATTAGTGAAGATGTACGGTATTTGGCCTATGGACTCTCTAGCTCTGGCTCCGATTGGCAGGAATGGAAGGTACGCGATATTGAAACCGGCCAAGATTTAGCTGATCACATCCGTTGGGTGAAATTCTCAGGGGCAAGCTGGACAAAAGACGGTCAAGGTTTTTTCTACAGCCGTTACGATGAACCTGATGCTGGCCAGGAGTACGAAGGAACCAACTACTTTCAAAAGCTCTACTACCATCGCCTAGGCACATCCCAGGCGGATGATATTTTGGTGTATCATCGGCCCGATCAAAAAGAGTGGGGCTTCAGCGCCATTGTTAGTGAAGACGGTTGCTATTTAATTATTTCTGTGTGGCGAGGTACGGATCCCAAAAATCTCATTTTCTATAAGGATCTCAGGGATCCCAACTCACCAGTGGTGGAGCTTATTTCTGAGTTTCAGGCAGAGTATAGCTTTGTGGGCAATGAGGGATCCCTATTTTGGCTAAGTACCGACTTAGAGGCTCCTCGCCGTCGTTTGATGGCTATTGATATCCAACAGCCAGAACGAATCCAAGAGGTGATTCCGCAAGCGGAAGAGACCCTACAGGGAATCAGCCTGATCAACAATCAATTCGTTGCTTTCTACTTGAAAGATGCTCATACCCAAATCAAAACCTTTGCTCTAGATGGCAGCTTCTTAGGGGAGATTCCTTTGCCCGGCTTGGGATCCGCTGGTGGATTTGGCGGCAAACGCTACGACACGGAAACCTTCTATACCTTTACCAGCTTCACCACTCCCCCCACCATCTATCGGTATGATTTTGCCACCGGCAGCAGCACCCTGTTCCGTCAGCCCAAGGTAGACTTTGATCCGGATGCCTATGAAGTAAAGCAGGTTTTCTACACCAGCCGAGATGGCACGCGCGTGCCCATGTTTATCACTCACAAAAAGGGCTTACAGCTGACCGGGGATCATCCTACCCTGCTGTATGGTTATGGCGGATTTGGTGTGCCATTAACCCCAAGTTTTTCTATTGGTCTGGTGGTTTGGCTAGAGATGGGTGGTATCTATGCCCAACCCAACCTGCGTGGAGGGGGTGAGTATGGCGAAGATTGGCACCAAGCGGGCACCAAACTCAACAAACAGAAGGTGTTCGACGATTTTATTGCCGCTGCCGAATGGTTAATAGCCAATGGCTATACGAATTCCTCCAAACTGGCTATTTCTGGAGGTAGTAATGGGGGACTGTTGGTGGGAGCCTGTATGATGCAACGACCGGATCTGTTCGCGGCGGCCCTGCCGGCAGTGGGGGTGATGGATATGCTGCGTTTTCACAAATTCACCATTGGCTGGGCCTGGATTTCTGAATACGGATCCCCGGAAAACCCGGAAGAATTTCAGGCGCTTTATGCCTATTCGCCCTTGCACAATCTCAAACCCGGTACAACCTACCCCGCCACGCTGATTACCACTGGTGACCACGACGACCGCGTTGTTCCCGCCCACAGTTTCAAGTTTGCTGCTGCCCTCCAGGCAGCCCATCAGGGATCCCAACCTGTACTGATTCGCATCGAGACCAAAGCCGGACATGGGGCCGGTAAACCCACTACTAAGCTTATTGAAGAAACCGCCGATCGTTGGGCTTTTTTGGTCCAGGTGTTGGGGATCCCGACGGAAAATCTGGGTGAGTAACTCCGAATCTCCTCTAGCTCTGGAGGATAACCATGGGGATGAAACCCGAACTTTTGCTGTGGGCAGCCGAAACCCACCAGACGGCCTTGGTAGATTGGCTCCAGCAGCAGCGGGGGCTCTTGGCTCGCTTTCGGTTGGTGGCAGCCGGATCCCTGGGTGCCCATTTGGAGAGAGCAGGCTTGCGGGGACAGTGGCTCGCTTCTGCGGCGGAACTGGGCCAACAAATGGGCAAAGCGGATTCCCAGTTGGTGATCCTATTGCCGGGATCCGAGATGGAACCTCAGCAGTTGCGGGAATGGGTGGCGCGGTGTGAGACGGCTCAGGTGCCTTTGGCCCTGAACTTGGCAACAGCGCAGATGGTGCTGCGGGCTTGGGCAGGGCAGCGGTTGGGTTACTTGATCTTCAACCCAATTTCCGGGCAGGGGGATGAGACGCAACAGTTGGCCTTGATCCGACAGCGGTTAGGGGTGGGGATGCACCTGCATGTGCTGATCACTCAGCCGGATCGGGGGGCAAAGAGTCTGGCAGAAGAGGCTTTGGCGGCCCAGCCGGATCTGGTCATTGCCTCTGGAGGGGATGGCACCGTTTCCGCAGTGGCGGGCGTGTTGTTGGGTTCCGGTATTCCGTTGGGGGTGATTCCACGGGGAACGGCCAATGCTTTTGCCGCAGCGCTGGGGATCCCGGATGATTTGGAACGGGCCTGCGATCTGATCTTGGCCGGATCGACACGGGTGGTGGATGCTGCTCGCTGTGATGGGGAACCCATGATCCTGCTGGCGGGGATTGGGTTTGAAGCAGAAACCATAGAACGGGCCAGCCGCGAACTGAAAACCCGTTTTGGCCCTTTGGCTTACCTGGTGGCAGGGTTGCAGCAGCTAGGGGAGCAACAACCATTTCAGGTGACGATGCAGGTGGATGGCGCTGAATCGGAACCTCTACAGGCAACCGCCCTCACCATTGCCAATGCTGCCCCGGCCACTTCTGTATTGGCGCAAGGACGGGGACAGGTCAACCCGAGGGATGGCAAGCTGGATGTGACCTTGGTGCGCTCTCAAAGTGACCCCTCCCCCAAGAAGCTTTCCCAAGGATTGGCGCAACGGGTGCAAGCTGCCGGAGACCTGGTGCATTTGTTGGGGGCTTCTTTGGCTAGGCAGGTGCCCCAGTTGGAGGGGATCCTCACCCTCAAGGCCTCCCGCATTCGGGTAGAAGCCACACCGCCCCAAAAAGTCGTCATCGATGGGGAAGTGGTGGGCACAACCCCTGTCCAGATCGAGGTAATTCCAGCTGGGCTGACGGTGATTGCACCCCCGGTGCAACGGCCCAACTCCGCCGAAAAAATCGCCATCTTTTGGGTGAAGCGCATCTCCCCGAGCTTGACTCTGTTGACGGCAACCGTTGGCTTGGGCGGGATCCTCGGTTCCGCCTTTGCCCTTTGGGGATTAAGTTGGGCTTTAGAAGGATTGCAATCCCCCGGTCAAAACCTTGATGAGTGGGTGTTGCAAGGGCTGCATCAAGCTAGCCCGTGGCTGGATCCCCTGGCGAGGTTAGGGTGGGGGCTAGGGCATCCACTCACTTTGGTTGCCCTGTTGCTTCTAGGAACAGGTTGGCTTTGGCGACAGCAACACAGGCGTCAGGCTGGGGGGCTGGTTCTGGCTGGTTTGGGGGCCGGGATCCTGGCTGGGATTCTCAAGCCCACTTTTTCCCGGGAACGCCCGGATTTGTGGGATCCCATCCTATCGGAGACGGGCTACAGCTTTCCCAGTGGGCAGGTGATTGGGGCAACAGTCATCTATGGTCTACTGGGCTATTTTTCGGCAAAGTATTGGCCTGAACACCGGCTATCGATCCGCTGGGGAGTGTTGGGGATCCTGCTGTTCATCGGCTTGAGCCGCGCCTACTTGGGATTGAACTGGCCCAGCGATTTGCTGGCGGGGTACAGCCTTGGATCCCTGTGGTTGATTACCTGTATCACCATGTGGCGGATTCAAGACTTAAGACAGTCTGCAAAGGCGGGTGAAGATTAACTGGGTTCATCTACTGGATATTTGGCTGGATATTTGGACATGGTTGGATTCCGGGCCAAGTTCCAAAACAGGGGCAATTTTGCTGAGCTTAATTTTCGGGTTGCTGCCAACAAACTGTTGTAAAGTCCATTCATTCTTAAACAAGAGAACGGGCCGCTCCTGAACATCCTTGACAAGGATTGTATTAAACAAACTGGGGATATTTTCCAGCACCTCCCAACCATTCTCCACCCAGCGTGCCAAGGTATAGGGCAACATCTCTAGGCGGGTCTCGACATTGTATTCATGTTCAAGGCGATACTGCACCACCTCAAACTGCAACTGACCCACCGCCGCTACGATTGGATCCCGTTTCGAATCATCAACTGAATACATGATTTGTACTGCTCCCTCTTCCCGTAACTCGCTCACCCCTTTTTGGAACTGCTTAAATTTGGAGGGATTAGGATTCTTTAAGTAAGCAAAGAGTTCGGGCGAAAAGCTCGGGATCCCTGCGTATCGCAGTTTAGAACCCGTGTAGATGGTATCACCGATGGTAAAAATGCCAGGGTTGTTCAGACCAATCACATCCCCAGGATAGGCTTCATCAATGGAGATCCGATCCTGAGCAAATAGCTTTTGCGGATAGGACAGACGCACGCTGCGATTCAAACGGGCATGATAGACGACCATATCTTTCTCAAACTTCCCGGAGCAAATCCGCACAAAAGCAATGCGATCCCGATGGCGGGGATCCATATTTGCTTGCAACTTAAAAACAAAGCCGGTGAACTCAGGATGTTCGGGAGGGATCAGCCCCAAGGTGCTCTCGTGAGCCATTGGAGGCAGGGCATACTCTAAAAATGAATTGAGAAATAGCTCCACCCCAAAGTTGGTCATGGCACTCCCAAAAAAGACCGGAGTTTGTTGACCAGAATGCACCTGTTTCAGATCCAAACTGGGCATTAAGCCATCCAACAGTTCCAGTTCTTCCTTAAATTGGTAGTACAGATCTTTGTCAATTAACTCCTCAATCTGCGGATCCCCGAGTTTAATGATTGTATCTTTTACCCGCATCCGCCCCTTGGATACCCGCTCAAAAAAGTGAAACTCCTGTGTGCGACGATCAAACACGCCCGTAAAGCGATCCCCGGAGCCAATCGGCCAGTTAACCGGATAGGGTTTGAGGCCCAGTTCTGTCTCAATTTCATCCATCAGCTCCAAGGGATCCCGGGTGGGGCGATCCATCTTATTGATGAAGGTGAAAATGGGCAACGACCGCATCTGGCAAACTTCAAACAGCTTACGGGTCTGGGTTTCTAATCCCTTACTGGCATCCTCCAACATCACCGCATTGTCAGCCGCCGCCAGGGTTCGGTAGGTATCTTCGCTAAAGTCTTGGTGGCCGGGGGTATCCAGCAGGTTGAGGCGGATGTTGCGGTAGTCAAATTGCAGCACTGTTGAGGTAATGGAAATGCCCCGCTGCTTCTCCAGCTCCATCCAGTCGGATGTGACCCGCTTTTGGGCCCGATGGGCTTTTACCGCCCCGGCTTCCTGAATCGCACCCCCGTAGAGCAAGAGTTTTTCAGTGAGGGTGGTCTTCCCGGCATCGGGGTGGGAAATGATGGCGAAAGTGCGTCGTTGTTCTACTGCTTTAGCCAAGTCGAGTTCTTTCATCGGGATTGTTGCTCCAAATCACAACCTGATTCACGTCAAAGAAGGAAAAAAAGGGGGTTTGGCAAGTCCAGCCACGTATCAACAGAATCAGGGAGGAGAGAGCACAGGCAAAAGGGCACTAAGGGTAAGCAAATTTACTCTGACCCTAGCATAGAACCCCAGTCTCTGTTTTCCTGCATACAGGCAGGTAGAGGCACGAATCAGAGTAAGTTCTGCTCATTCAAAAGCTGCTCAATGGTGGCGATGGTGTGGTTTTGGCTAATCACCAACCGTTCTACTCGAATACGATGCGCTTGCATGAGACAGTCCTGTTGCACAGGCTTGGGCAGTTGTTCCCAATGATCCAGCAACACCTCAATGAGAATCTCCCCCGGTAGCCCGGTAGCGTTTTGCAGGGATCCCAGCTTTTCAAGCATGTCGGCAGAGCACTTGAGGGTGAGCTTCTGTAGGCCCAGTTGCGCATCCAGAGCATCGCGGGGATCCGGCAGAGCCGCTGCCGGTTTGGGAATGGGTGGAAGCGGCAAGGGATCCGGTTGGGAACCAGGCCGATTGGGGGCACCATTTCTGTGAGCCCCATTGCCGTTGCTATGACCGTTGTGGGTACGGGCGCTGGCAGGTGGCAAAAGCTCCGCTTGCAAGACAGCGTCACCCGATTCGAGTTGGTGGACTGGGGGGGAAAGAACTGGGGAGGCGATCTCCTCCACCTCGACAGGATCCGGTGGTGGGTCGGGCCAGAGATCCGCATCAGGCAGAGACATTTCAGGGACAGAGGCCGCGATGGCTAGCAGCGGAATCGGTTCTTGGGGCGGCTCAGCAAGGGCAGGTGCCGGTAGGATCGGTTCAACTTCACCAGGGTCAGCAGATTCAACACCAGATGCCGGCGGGTGAGGTGGATCCTCAGCAGGGGTAGGTGCGGGTTCAAGGTGCCCAGGCGCCGCCATGCCTACGGCATCCGGAGGGGAAGGTGCGAACGGTTCCAGCTGCTTATTCACCCCCATCCGTGAGAGTAAATCCGCTTTGGTGGGGCCTGTGGGTAATTTTTTCTTGGGGGGCTTCTTGGAGGTAGCCATGTCAGCGCGCCCTCAATACAGCCTCGATGACCTCGCGATAGGGTTGGGCCAAGAGCTCTTCTCCCGACTCCGCCAATGACCAGCCCATGCTGTTGGTTTGTTGCACCACTGTACTTTGCCGTACCGGGGTAAAAACCGGGATCCCTTGCATCATGTCTGTGAGGGCTTCCACCGCCGCCCGGGACATTTTGGTGCGATTGTTGCCCACCCATTGTTCCCGTGTGGGGAGCACCCCCAAAAACTTCGGTACATGAAAATCTAGCTCTTCCAATTCCTTCAGCAGCACCAGGGTACTCAAGGCCCCCATCACCCCCTTCTGGGTACATTCCGTCGGCACCACCAAGAGATCGGCACTGAGAATGCTGTTGTAGGTGAGCAAGCCCTTGGAGGGGGGACTGTCGATAACCAAAAAGTCATAGTCTGACAAAATCGGTCGCAAAGCCCGCTTCAAAAACAACTCCCGCCCCGGTTCCATGACGATCGCATCCATGGCCCGCGACAGGCTGTAATCGCTGGGGGCCAGCCAGAGCCGTTCTTGGCGATCCTCATTTAAGGGGAGGCGAATAATCTCGCTGATGTGAACCCGATCCGCCCCTGGTAGAATGGTCTCCGCAATCGTGGCCGACTCCGATAGATCCGTCCAGCCCATCCACTGGCTTAAGTTGCCCTGCGGGTCGAAATCGATGGCCAAGGTTTTGCCATGGTCCGCCAGCATGGTGGCCAAGTTGAGGGCGGCTGTGGTTTTGCCGGATCCCCCACTCAAACAGGCAACGGTGACGACAAGCGCCGTTCTGCTAGACATGAGTTGAGCCCCTCATAGTCAGTTCCATAACACTATAACTAGCGTTAAGCAATAGTGTTCACACTTTATGTAGGGATTAATCGGCCTTTTTTGGGTATCAGAGGGAACAGACAAACTGGTGCAGTCGGTGCAAGCCTTTTTCGATGGTGGCGCGGTCGGTCGCATAGGACAGCCGGATGCAGTGATCGGCTCCAAAGGCTACTCCGGGTACGGCGGCCACCTGCTGCTCCTTGAGGAGGCGCTGACAAAACTCCACAGAACTTAACCCCGTCTGCCGGATATTGAAGAACACATAAAAGGCTCCCTCCGGTTGCGGGCAGGTCACCCCTGGCAAAGCCCGGATCCCTTGCACCATCAGATCCCGCCGCTGGGAGAATTCCTGGCGCATTTTTTCAATCGAAGCTGCAGACAAAGGGCTGGTCAGAGCTTCTAACGCTCCATATTGGGCGAAGGTACAGACATTGGAGGTGCTGTGGCTTTGCAAGTTGATGGCCGCATCGACAATTGGCTTTGGGCCTGCTAGGTAGCCAATTCGCCAGCCGGTCATGGCATAGGCTTTGGCAAACCCGCTGCTGAGGATCGTGCGCTGGAATACCTCTGGGGAGAGGGATCCCAAACTGATGTGGTGGGCTTCTCCATAAACCAGTTTTTCGTAGATCTCATCGCAGATTACATAGAGATCCGGTACCGAGAGGATCACCTCGGCCAGGGCTTCTAGCTCGTGACGATGGTAAACCGCTCCTGTCGGGTTAGCTGGAGAGTTGAGAATCAACACCTTGGTGTGGGGAGTCAGGGCTTGGCGGAGTTGTGCAGCGGTGAGCTTGAACCCTTGGGCTTCCTCTGTGGGCACGCGAACGACTTTGGCCCCCGCCAAGGTGACGATTTCGGGATAGCTTACCCAGTAGGGCACCGGCAGGATCACCTCATCACCGGGATCCAACAACACCATCGCCAGGTTAAACAGGGTTTGTTTGCCCCCATTGCTGATCAGGATCTGGTCGCGGCTGAAGTTAAGGCCGTTTTCCTGTTGCAGTTTGTCGGCAACTGCTTGGCGCAGGGCAGGGATCCCGGCAGCAGGGCCATAGCGGGTTTTCCCCTCCTCCAAAGCACGAACGGCAGCCGCCCGAATGTGCTCAGGTGTCTCAAAATCTGGCTCACCCGCACTCAAACTACAGACATCCAACCCCTCCGCCTGCATGGCTTTTGCCACAGCAGAAATCGATAAAGTGGCGGAAGGGGATAGATGAGCAACCCGTTGGGACAAGCCGGCAGCAGACACCATCAGTCGGAGATCTCTCTTAGTTAAGGTTGGGTTAGTTCTAGGCAGTTAGGCTACAGCTGTCAAGAGGCGGCTACCATCCACCAGCAACAGCTCGTTGCCCTCTCGCTCCGCCAACAGATCCCAAAATTCGCCTGCCGAGGCTCCGGGCAGAAAACCTTCTAAACGCAGTTGCAAGGGGGGAAATTGTTTTTTGCCTTGGGGTTTACGCCGCACCGTTACGGAAATAAAGCCATCCTGAGGCTCGACAATGCCGCGAATGTTGAAACCCTCTTCGACATCCTCAGGTGCCGGCAAAAAGGGTTCTTCCTCCAGATCGGGATCTTGCTCCTCTTCCGGCAGAGCCAGGATGCGGATGACGCTTAAACCCAAGGCCCCTCCTGGTCGTGGTTGTGGCTGCACAAAAAACCAGTAGGTATGCCCACTTTCAACGCAGTAGGTGAAGCGGCGCAGGAGTTCGGCTCGCCCAGGTGTGGCCGGGTACTCTTCTCCCTCCGGGGTGACCAACATCGCCTGAGCATAGGCATCGGGGATCGGTTGCAGGGATCCCTTAATCAGGCCAAGGGCGCGAAACTGGTATTTGTGGGCAGGGGCAGGCAGTGGGGTCATGGTCTCAAAATTGGGAAATACTGTTGCGGACACCAAACGCCTCCGGCAACCCCCCTACGACAGCAGGCTGCCAATCGAGACTTGATCTAGGCTACACCCTAGGCAGCGGATTTGAAATTGGCCAGCAGTCTGGATACAAAACCTGGACAACCCATCCGGAGGCAAATGACCCCAGCTAATCCAGCAAAAACTGCACCCACTTGGGGGGAGGTGGCAACGGACAACGAAAATGCTCCATCACGAGCGCCGCGACCAAATGCACCGTGAACACATAAATGAGTGAGTTAAAGCCGATAAACCCCACCACCACCACCTGGATCATCCAGGGCTCCGCCACCCAGTACACCCCCAGCCAGCTCAGGGACACATCCAGCAGCCAGTTGGTCAGACTGGTCAACTGAATCGTCACATAAGTCCAGAGGTTTTCTCCCACCAGCAACGACGAGAGCAAGAGCTGAAAGATGAGGCCAAAAGCGCTGATCAAGGCCCCGCTCAACACCGAGACATACCAAGAAAGGCGCCGTTGCCAAAGCCGGGCACACCAGTACCCCAGAATGCCATAGGGGATGACGTAGAGAACGCTGCGGGTCGGCCCCATCAACACCGTCAGCAACAGGCTGGACACCACCAAGGCCATCGCCCCTGTACGGGGATCCCAGCGCATCACCGCCAGCGCCACCGGAATCGGAAAAAACAGGCGCATAAACGGGGCCAGCGGCGTGTAGCTCAAGATCCAGATCAAGGCGGAGGTACTGGCCAAAAAGGCCGTTTCTACCACCTTTAAGGCTGGAGAACGGGGGGGAGGAGGGGGCAGGGGAGGAAAGTCATCCTGCACAGAAGGCGGAGAGGGCAGGGTCACAATACAGGGAAAAACACCTTTCCCAGCTTAGGCCACCAGTTGCAGGGTTGGGCGCAATTGCGGGGCGACCTCCTGAATCACCAACTGCATGGAACGACGCACATCTTCCTCAGCCAAACCAGGGATATGCACCATCACATTTAACAAATCCAACCCGACAGTATCGCAGTAGCTTTGCAATTTTTGGGCCACGGTTTGCGGGGATCCCACCAAATAATCCAGGCGATCCAACATATCCGGCAGGCTCTCGGGAGGGGTAGCCGGGATCCGACCTTCGGCGATGGCCTCTTGGTAATAGACCCCTTTGGAGTAGAGGTTGAAGTACAAAGTTGCCCCCGCTTCTACCTGGCGTAGGGCTTCGGCATCAGTTTCCGCCACATGCACCAATCGGCAGCCACACACTTTGCCGTGGGATCCCTGTTGGCGATAGTGCCGCACGTATTCTGCTTGTTTGACGGGAGCCTCCGCCTGTCCCACCAGTAGATTCAGCCCTTGCTGAGCGATCAGGCTGACGGTTTCGGTATCACGGGAGGCAACCCAAAGTTTATCCACCAGTCCGGGGCTCGGAGGAGGTGTGAGGCAGGGCTTGTCCGCATCAGGGCCGGTATTCAGGTACTCGATCACCTGCATCAGGTTGGCGCGGAACTGGGCCCGTTTGTCGATGCCCGCAAAGCCCGCCTGTTGAATGTCACCGCCGCTGCCTTGGCCTACCCCAAACACCACACGACCTTGGGTGAGGAGATCGAGGGTGGTAATCGATTCGGCAAAGCGCATTGGATCGGCCACCGTTAGGATTTTCACCCCGGTGCCCAACTTGATCTGACGGGTTTCTCCCGCTAGCCGCGCTACCATCAATTCTGGGATCGGCACCCGACCGTAGAAAGGGGTGTTGCGCACCAAATGGTGTTCCCCCATCCAGAAGGAATCGAACCCTAGCTCATCCGCCCAACGCACATCGGTAATGGCTTGCGCGAAGAATTCCGCATCGGAAAGGGCGGCATGAGCCCACATCTGGTGAAAGAGTCCGATCTTCATGGCGTTCCCAAGAATTTGGCAAGCTTACCGATATCCAATCAGAGTTTCAGTCCACCCGTGGTAGTGTTTGCTACGGGATCCCGTGCAGCAAAAGGTGAATAGCCTGCTGTCGCGACAGGGTTGTGTAGACCTTTTGCTCCTCCCACACAAGCCCTTAACTTTAAGAGGACACAACCGTTGTCTTGGCCTGGGTCAGATCCGTTAATTCAGTACCCTCTTCAGAAGGTGGAACCACTTGCCAGAACTGAGGTAGATAGCTTTCCCAGTCCTGCAGGATCCGCTCCGCTTTCGGGGAATGGGTGAAGCGATAGTGCTCTTGAATAAGCCCCTTCAGTTGGGCCTCTGCCGCCGCAGTCTGCACCCGCTGGATCCGCACAATCTCGCCATTCACCTTGGCCGGGAAGTTGCCCTGTTCGTCTAGCACATAGGCTAAGCCCCCCGTCATGCCGGCCCCCAGGTTACGACCAACACGGCCTAGCACCACCACCACGCCACCGGTCATGTACTCACAGCAATGATCGCCGGATCCCTCAATCACCGCCTGTGCCCCAGAGTTGCGCACCCCAAAGCGTTCCCCCGCCTGTCCGTTGGCAAACAGGTAGCCTCCTGTTGCCCCGTACAGACAGGTATTGCCCAAAATCACGTTTTCTGAGGGATCCCGTTGCGCGTCGCTGGGGGCCAGCAGGATGATCTCCCCACCACACATGCTCTTGCCCACATAATCGTTGGCTTCTCCTATCAGAGTCAAACGTATGCCCGCTAGCGTAAATGCCCCAAAGCTCTGCCCGGCGCTGCCGACAAAGCGCAGGTCTAACTGTCCTCCCTGTTGAGCAAAGCCTGTATCCCCATGCAAGCGGGCTATAGCTCCGGCAATCCGTCCGCCCACGCAGCGATCTGTGTTCCGGATGGGGGTTTCCAGCGTGGCGGTACCACAGGTCTGTAACGCCTTTTGGATCTCTGGCTTTGCCAGGATCTCATCATCCAGCACCGGGCCGTTGGAATGAACTGGCTCATGGTCCAACCAATCCGGCAGGGTTCTTGCATCGGTGGCAGGGATCTCGAGCAAACCATCCAAGTTCAGGGATTGGGTTTTCTCCAGAACTGCATCGGCCCGCGGGCAGAGCAGATCCACCCGCCCGATCACCTCTTTCAAGGAGCGGTAGCCCAGTTGGGCGAGAATTTGGCGCACCTCATCAGCCACAAACGAAAAGAAGGTCACCACATGATCGGGTGTGCCCGGGAAGCGTTTGCGCAACTCTTCCTTCTGGCTGGTTACCCCGACGGGACAATTGTTGGTGTGGCAGACTCGCGCCATAATGCAACCCTCGGCGATCATGGCTACTGTGCCAAAGCCAAACTCTTCCGCCCCCAGCATGGCCGCCATCACCACTTCCCAGCCGGTGCGAATGCCACCATCCACCCGCAAAATCGAGCGATCCCGCAGGCCATTTTCCAGGAGAGCACTGTGTACCTCTGCCAGACCCAGCTCCCAGGGCACCCCGGCATGCTTGATAGAACTCAAGGGTGAAGCGCCCGTCCCCCCTTCATGCCCAGAGATTTGGATGATATCGGCGTTGGCTTTGGCTACCCCAGCCGCTACCGTACCGATGCCAATTTCCGAGACCAGCTTCACCGAAACCTTGGCCTCAGGGTTCACCTGGTGTAGATCAAAAATCAGTTGGGCCAGATCCTCAATCGAGTAAATATCGTGGTGGGGCGGCGGCGAGATCAAGGTCACCCCCGGTTTGGAGCGGCGCAGCTTGGCAATGTAGGGGCTGACCTTTTTGCCCGGCAGTTGTCCCCCTTCCCCTGGCTTGGCTCCCTGAGCCACTTTGATTTCAATTTGCTGGGCGTTGATCAGGTACTCGGGGGTAACGCCAAAACGCCCTGAGGCCACCTGTTTAATGGCTGAGCTAGCGTTGTCCCCCACCTTCAAGCCCTTCAAATGGGGAAAACGCAGGGAGGTGCCGTCAGCGGTAACATCGGTGATCATGAGATACCGCTCCGGATCCTCGCCGCCCTCGCCAGAGTTGGATTTGCCGCCAATGCGGTTCATGGCAATGGCCAGGGTTTCGTGGGCCTCGCGGCTAAGGGCGCCCAAAGACATGCCCCCTGTGGCAAAGCGTTTGAAAATTTCAGAAGCCGGTTCTACCTCCTGCAAAGGAATGGGATCCCGATCAGGGTTAAACTCCAACAGATCCCGTAGAGCCGTGGGCGTGCGGCTCCGCAGGTGCGCTCTGTAGGTTTCGTAATGGGAAGGCTGACCCGATTCAATCGCTTTGTGTAGTAGCTTCGCCATTTCCGGGCTATTGATGTGGTATTCCCCTTTGGGCCGCGCTTGGATAAAGCCAAAGTTTTCCAGCTTTTTCACGCTCAACTCTGGGAAGGCCCGCTGATGGTTGAGCATGCCTTCCCGGGCCAGATCCGCTAGAGTCATGCCCCCCACCCGCGACACAGTACCTCGGAAGGCAATATCAATCACCTCTGGACTGAGGCCAATCGCTTCAAAGATCTGGGCCCCGTGGTAGCTGGACAGCAGCGAAATGCCCATTTTGGAGAGGATCTTCAGTAACCCCGCCTCGATCCCGGCTCGGTACTTCAGTTGTACCTCCGCTAGGGAAAGCTGAGGCAATTTGCCGGATCCCATCTGGGTTTGGGTTTTGGGTTTGTGCCACCACTGCCGCACTGACTCATAAGCCAAATAGGGACAAATGGCACTGGCTCCATAGCCAATCAAACAGGCAAAGTGATGGGTACTCCAGCATTGGGCAGTGTCCACCACCAGCGAGGTTTTTAGGCGCAATCCCCGTTCAATGAGATGATGGTGGATCGCTCCCACCGCCAACAAAGGTGGAACCAGAGCCTGTTCGGCACTCAAGCCCCGGTCGGAGAGAATCAAAATTTCTGCCCCGGACTGAACGGCTGCCACAGCTTGCTCACACAGGGATCCGAGGCGAGTTTTTAATCCTTGCGGGCCATCGGCCACTGGGTAGAGGATGGCTAGGGTTTGACAGGGGAAAGGGGTGTGCTGGAGAGCTTCCAGTTCTGCCTCGTTCAGCACCGGGCTACGCAACTGCAGCAAGCGGGCATGTTCTGGGCGGATCTCCAGAAGGTTGCCCTTGGATCCCAGATAGACATCCAGCGACATCACCAAGCTTTCCCGCAGCGGGTCAATCGCCGGGTTGGTGACCTGGGCAAAGCGCTGTTTGAAGTAGTCATAGAGGGGATGCGGTTGAGTGGAGAGCACCGCCAGTGGCGCATCATCCCCCATGCTGAAGGTGGGCTCCTTGCCTGTGGCCGCCATCTCTTCGATGATCATCTCCACATCTTCGAGGGAGTAGCCAAAAGCAGTTTGGGCTTGGAGCAGTTGTTCTTCTGAAAGGCAAGGAGTGGTTTCAAAGTCTTGGGCATCGAGGGTAACGCGGTGGGCCTTGAGCCAGTCGCCGTAGGGATGCTGGGCGGCCACCTGGGTTTTGATGTCCCAGTTTTTGCAAATTTGCCCGCTCTGCAGATCCACCGTCAGCATTTGCCCCGGGCCTAGCCGCCCTTTTTCTAGGATCTCGGCCTCCGGCAAATCCACAACCCCAGCTTCTGAGCCCACCGCCAGGATCCCATCCCGGCTGAGGGCATAGCGGGCTGGGCGCAACCCATTGCGATCCAAGGTGGCCCCAATCGTCTTGCCATCGCAAAACACCACCATCGCAGGGCCATCCCAAGGTTCTTGTAGCCCAGCAAAGAATTCGTAGAAGTCCACCACTTCTGGGTGATCCTGCAGTTCCGGCTGGTGGCGATAGGCTTCGGGAATGAGCACCATCATCGCCTGTTGGCTGGAGTAGCCCGACTCGATCAACAGCTCAAACACCGCATCCAGTCCGGCTGAGTCGCTGGTGCCCGGGTCGATAATCGGTTTCAGGTCTTCTACCTCCTCGCCCCAAATCGGGTGGGAAAGGGTTTGCTCACGGGCCGCCATCCAGTTGACGTTGCCCAGGTAGGTGTTGATTTCGCCATTGTGGCAGAGGTAGCGGAAGGGCTGCGCTAAGGGCCAGCGGGGCAGGGTATTGGTGCTGAACCGGCGATGGTAGGTGGCATAGGCAGTGGTGTAGAGGGGATTCTGTAGATCCCGGTAAAACTGACCCAAGACTGCCGATTGCACCATGCCCTTGTAGACGATGACCCGACAGGACAAGGAGGCAAAGTAGAGGGAGTAGAAGCCAAACTGAGCCTCCACCTGCCGCCGGAGCCGCCGCCGCAACAGATACAGTTGGTGCTCCAGCGCATCCCCACTCAAGCTGGGGTGGGCGAGGATCAACTGCCAGATGGAGGGCATGGTTTGCCGCGCCATCGGCCCCAGTTGTTCTGGATCCACCGGTACTTGCCGCCAAGCCACAGGTCGCCATTCCGTGCCGGCCAAATAGCCATCAATCAGGTTCCGAACTGCTTGACACTCGGCTGGATCCTGAGGCAAAAAAAGCATTCCCACCGCACTGTGGATGGGATCCAGGGATCCCACCTCTGCCTGGAGCAATGCCCAAGGGATTGCTGTCGTAATGCCCGCTCCATCCCCGCTTTGGTTATCACCACCACAGCCTCCCCGATGTTCCATGCAGGTGAGGGCCGCCAGGGTTTTTTGCAGCAGATCATGGCTGGCTCTTCCCCGTTGATCCACCAAGAACCCTACTCCACAGGCATCCCGTTCTTGAACATGCCAGCTTTCGTCCAGGATGGGAACTTTAATCTGGGAATGATGAAGATTCATAGGGGTAGAAGCAGTCTGGAATAAACCCACACGTTTGGATGTGGAAAACCAGCATATCTCAATCCAATCCGACAGGAAAAGGGGACAACCCCAAGTCGGGGCTGGCCTTTGCCGATAGGGCAACAAAATGTTTCAGGGTGCCCAGACAACCAAAGAAAGACAAGAAAATGCTCGTCGTGAACAGATTTTTTGGATTTTTCTTCTCTACTCTTCTCGTCTTTCTCAAAAGAAGTCGGAAAAGGTATCTCGCAGATCCGAGAGGAGATCATTAAAGCAGGTGAGCTGATCCCCTGTGGAGTCCACCAGAGTTAAATCCGCCCGTCCTGTGGCGCCTTCGGATCCGAGTAGGGGAACGCTGAGACGGCTCGGGTCAGCCGGATTGCGGGAGACGCGAATGACAGCTCGCTCCCGATTAAACTGATAAGCCTCCGCCACATAACGAATCGGTTCGCTCAGGCCGGGATCCACTTGCAGCCCAGGGGCAGGCAACAGATCCACCAGCTCCGTGAAACTACCACTTCTCAGACCAACCACTGCCGCCGCTCCCAGTTGGTTACAGATGGCGATGAATACGGGTTCCTGCTCACTGGCGCTCAGGTTGGCCAAGGTGACCGTGACACTGGCCCGGCTGCCTGCAGGGGGATAGGTGATCCTAAAGCTACGGCCAAAGGCATTGCCCAGTTCATCGCGGGCGCGGAAGCGAATCTCGCCGGTATAGGGCAGGATCGAAGAAAAGTAGATGCCGAATCGATCGCTGGGGCCCCGTCCGGGGATATTGGTTTGACCGGGCACATAGGCTAGGGCAGCTCGAGTTTGCCAGTTGTTGGGAGGGGCGTAGGGCAGCAAGGGGCCACTCTCGATGCTAGGGGGTTCTTTGGGGGGCAGATCCGGTTGGCCATCCCCATTCAGATCAAGGCCATTCCCCAAAAAAGCGACCGATCGCTGCAACAGGATGGGGCGGTTCTGATTGTCCAGGGGGGGATCCTGTTCTTCTGCCAGTCCTACATTATCCACATAGACATTGAAGGGGCGATTCAGGATTTGATTATCCCGTTGTCGGCGGATGTTGAATTCCAGGTAGGCTCCCACCGCGCCCGCTGCCGGGGATCCCCCCGTAATCTCGAAATCATCGGCCCGCAAGAAGGTGTTTTCCAGTGGGCCTAAAGGAGTTGTGCCCTCACCACAACCGAGCAATCCGAGTGCGAAAATCCCCAACCCCAATGCGGTCGGAATCGCCCTTTTTACGTTGGCAACACAGGACGGAGGCACGAGCCGGGAGGCACGCTTTTGCTTCACCATTCATCTCCTCTCCACAACAGACACTCTGGTGACGGTCTGACCCGACAGACTGCTTTTGAGGATGGGTGAGAATCCACCCGCGACCCACCGGAGTCACCTGACCCACTATATCCTGTGCCCGAGTTTGGCTCCTACCGTCCGATGACTCCATACTTAAATACTGAATGAAAATTGAATGAAAATACTGATTCAAAGTGCCCGAGATGGTGAAGCTGCTGCATCTTTCTGATATTCATCTGGGCAGTGGCCTAGCCCACGGTTACATTAACCCCGCCACTGGCCTCAATACCCGTTTGGAAGATTTTGTCGGATCCCTGCGTCGCTGCATCGATCATGCCCTTGACCACGAGGTGGATCTGGTGCTGTTTGGCGGAGATGCCTTTCCCGATGCCACCCCACCCCCCTTACATCAAGAACTCTTTGCCCAAGAATTTCGCCGCCTGGCCGATGCCGGGATCCCGACGGTCCTTTTGGTGGGCAACCATGATCAATACGGACAAGGACAAGAGGGCACCAGTCTGGCCATCTATCGGGCTTTGGGGGTATCTGGGTTTATTGTGGGCGACCGGCTGCAAACCCATTGGATTGAGACCCGCAGCGGCCCTGTGCAGGTCACCACCTTGCCTTGGCTGAACCGCTCCACTCTCCTGACTCAACAGGAGAGCTTGGGGCTGAATGCAGAAATCCTTGCCCACCAGCTGCTCCAGCGCCTCCACCTAGCCCTGGAAGGGGAGATCCGTACCCTACAGACCGGGATCCCGGCCATTTTGTTGGCCCATGTGATGGTGGAAACGGCTCGCTATGGGGCTGAGCGCCATCTGTCGGTGGGCAAGGGGTTTACAGTACCGCTGTCGCTGCTGGCTCGTCCTGCTTACCAATATGTGGCCTTAGGTCATGTGCATCGTCATCAGGTGGTGAGCCGGGATCCCTTGATGATCTATCCGGGTAGTATTGACCGGGTGGATTTTGGCGAAGAAAAGGAAGAAAAAGGCTGTGTCTTGGTGGAGGTCACCCCCTCAGGGGCCAGCTACGAATTCCTGCCTTTGCCGACTCGCCCCTTCCATACCATTCGTTTGGATTTCAGCGGGGATCCCTCGCAGGAGATTCAAGCCAAACTCTTGGCGGCCATTGCCAAGGCACCTGTAGCCGGATCCATTCTGCGGCTGATTTATCGGCTGCGCCCCGACCAGATGGACTGCATCGAGGAAAGAGCCCTGCACACCGCCCTCGCCCCCGCCTTCAGTTACACCATTGCCCCAGAAGTGATTGGCCCGAACCGCACCCGCCTACCGGGATTGGATCCCAACCAGTTAGAACCCTTAACCACACTGGAACAATATCTGTCCAGCCGCAGCGATTTAGCCCCATTGCGCAATGATTTGCTGGCCGCCGCCCGTCAGTTGCTGGAGGAATCGACGGATCTCTTACAGGAATGCGACTGGGATCCCAGCCTAGAGGAATTGGAAGCCGCAGATACTATTCAAGAAGTTATTCAACCGGAAGGGCAGCAGTTGCGGTTGCTCTAGCGTTGACGACAGAGGGATCCCTTAGAGTGGGATGGATTTGATTTGGATCAAGCTCCGAGCCCGTCACCGATGTCTCAGATTTCAGGTGATCCAGGTCACTTCGGGATTACGGAGAAGAGCCCAAACTAGGAATTGGGTTGAAGACGTTGGCAACAACGGTATCAGCTCACCCACAGGGAACTGAATCGGGCTGGTAGACCTCACACTGCCAGTCCTTTTTTTGTCGCTACAAAGCCTCATCGAATCGGGCTCCCAGGCTGTTCACAAGATTTTCACCTTCTTCTTTTAGCCTATCTACAGATGGAAAGTGACCCATCGCCACTGGTAAAGACTGGTAAAAGTCAACCGGCAAAAGTCACGAGTATGTATCGGAGAATAGGTCATGCAAGAGCGACTAGCTTATCAAAGCAAAATGCGATCTCAACTGGATAATATCATTGCTCAGATCGAGAAGTTAGAAGCCGCCGCAAAACAGGCCGAAGACGAAGCGAAAAACAAGCGTCTGGAGGCTCTTAGGTTAAAGCGTGTTGCATTTGAGGAACGGTTACAGTCTCTACAAAACAGTAGTGGTGAAGCTTGGGAAGAGTTACGATTGGGCCTTGAGTCTGCCTGGGGTGAATTGCAAAGTGCCCTGGATAATGCTTTTGCCAAGTTTCAGTGAGAGGATTGACTGTTTCCAGTTTCTGAGTAATCTGTCGAAGGGTTGGTTCCCAGAGCGTTCACTTCCGCATCATTCTGCATAGTAAGGAGTCAATGACATGAACGGCACACTGTGGTTTCTACTAATTGGGGCCATCGCTGGTTGGCTGGCTGGGACTATTCGGCGCGGCTACGGCTTTGGTCTGATCGGCAACATTGTTGTTGGTGTTTGTGGAGCTTTTTTTGGGGGCTTTCTCTTCGATTTACTCGGCTTCACAGCCACGGGCCTGTTGGGAAGTTTGTTGATGGCCACGATTGGGGCGTTGGTTTTGCTGGCTTTGATCAGCTTTGTTCGTCGGGCCTGATCCCCAATCGGCCCACAGGATACTGCATTTTGGAGGATAGTTCATGAATATCCGTGTTCTTTCGGCGGCGATGATCGGCTTAGCTACCCCTAGTTTGGGTTTACTGATCCTGCCCCCCGCTTCGGCTCAACAATTGTTTGATCTGGGGGTACAACAGCTGCAACCGGGCACAATCATCCCAGTCCAAAGCCTTGAGGGAGAAGAGCCGCAGTATTTCAGCCCTGATAGCACCCATCCCGTGACCTTGCGCGTCGCTCAGGATATCTACAACGGCAGCGGCCAATTGGTCATCCCAGCGGGTAGTGAGGTGCGGGGGAGCTTGCGACCGGCTCAAGGGGGCGCTAGGTTCTTCGGCACAGCTTTGATCGCCAATGGGCGACTTTATTCAGTGCAAATGTCGTCAGATTTGATCCATGACGAGAAGGATCCCCGCCAATATTCCGCTGAATCCATTGCTGAGGATGCAGCCATTGGCGCTGTGGGGGGCACAGTATTGGGCTTGCTCACAGGGGGGGTTTCTGCCCTAGGGGTTATTGGTGGGGCTGGAGCCGGAGTGGCCGTGGGCAATATCACTGCGCCTCAGGTGGTGGTGTTACGCCCCAATCAGACAATCAACCTGACTTTGGATAGCCCGGTGCGATTTTGACACTCCCCCGGTTAGAAACCGGGGGATTCTCCCTTCTAGCCCCCCACAGCTTGAAGCTGTGAGGGATTCATGGAGTTCAGGGGATTGCCAAATACCCCATCCCCTGAGCCGACCCTACCTATTACGGGCAGGGCTTCTTTTAGACTCAAAGGACACGAAAACCCGTCC
>NZ_JAFIRA010000043.1 GCF_022848905.1 Thermostichus vulcanus str. 'Rupite' | reverse complement strand
ACCTGTAACCGCGATCCTGAACCAACCATGGCGTCTCGGAAGCAGCATGACCAGCGTACCTATCGAATCGAATTCAAAATACACACGTACTGCTATGTCACCGATTAGTTTTGTCAGTCAACCAGGGCATAGCCATCATGGCGAGCGTCCAGTAGGTTAATTATCATACCCACCAGCCGATCCTGGCCGGAGCGCAGCAACTCTAGGGCACGGGCTACACTGGGACGACTGGCACGTTCTAAGCCCAACACCAACACCACTCCATCCATTTGGTTGGCCACACTTTGGGCATCGGCAATCCCGACAATCGGGGGAGTATCGAGCAGCACATAGCGGTAGGCTTGTCGCCATTCCCTCAGTAAGCGGGTCATGGTGGGGGATCCCAGTAAAGCGACGGGGTTAGGGGGCATAGGGCCGGATGACAGCAGATGGAAACGATCCGTGATGACAGAATGGAGGGCGTTTTGCCAGGTGGTTTCTCCCACAAGGGCCGTGCTAAGGCCGACGGCATTGGTTTCTTGGATCATTTTGTGCTGGGTGGGCTTACGCATATCCGCGTCCACCAGTAGAACTTTGTGGCCCAACTCTGCCAAGGCTTTGGCCAAGTGGAACGTCACGGTAGATTTTCCCTCACCCGAAAGAGCTGAGGTGAAGCAGAGGGTACGCATTTCCTCGCTACTGCCCAGATAGCCCAAATTCAAGGCCGCCGAACGAAACGCTTCGGTAAAGGGCATTTGCTTGTAATTTTGTCGTTGTTCTTCCCCCATCACCAAGCCCTCTAGAGCCACTTTGGGCACGGCCCCCAACATGGCCAGACTGGTGAAAGCTTTGGCTTCTTCGACCCCCTTAATCCGTTGATCCATGCGCTCTAGCAGCAGAGCCGTGCCGACCCCCAGAAGCCCCCCGGCAAACAGCCCCAAGACCAAATTCCGTTGCCGATTGGGGGAAATGGGAATTTTCGGGATCCCTGCCGGTTGTAAAACTCGCCAAGGGGAAATTTCTTGGGCCTCTGTAATGCGAAGCTCCTGCAGCCTGGAGAGGAAGGTATTCACCAATTGGGATTCCACTGCATTTTGGCGCTGGAGCTCGGTGTAGACCTGCTGTAACTGCGGGATCCGGTCAAACTCCTGGGCAATTTCGTCTTCCACTTGGCGCAAACTGGCCAGTTGTGCATTGTGTACCGCCAGCTCCACTCGGGCCTGCATCACCTGTTGGGCTAGGGTTTGTTGCAGTGGAACATTACTACCAGGGATCCCGGCGCCATTCGCGGTGGAGTTGGCCATGGAGCCGACATTAACGATCCCAGTTTGGCTATTGGGTTCCCCAACGAGGGAATCACTCATGATCGGTAGCGGCAGGGTGGCTTGTTCGGTACTGGGATTCACCGGCATAGCGCGCCCGAGAACCTGTTCGATCCGCTGCTGCAGCAAAGCCAAAATACGATCCCGGCGAGCTTGGAGATCCTGTACCGTCGGGTAATCCTCTCGAAAACGGATTCTCTCTAGGGCCAGATCCAGCTCCGCCTGTTGCAACTGAGCAGCCAGGGTTTGGTATCCACCGTCTTGGCTGAGGGTGGTCATCTCCAAAGATGTGGCGGGATCTTGCCCCAATTGGCTCAACAACACCTGCTCCCGTTGTCGGATCTGGTTAATGGCAATTTGGCTCTGTTGAATTTGCCCCGCCAGGGTTTGGCGGATTTCCACCACAGACTGACCAAAAGAATCCGGATCCACAATGCGATGGGTTTCGCGGAACTGACGAATGGCAGAGGTGGACTGCTCTAAGGCTGCCCGTGCTTCCGGTAGCTGTTCTTCGATAAACGCAATCGCACTACTGGCTTGGGAACGACGACTCTCCAGGCTGTAGTCTACATAGGTGCTGCCCAAAGCATCCAATACCGCCTTGATCCGTTCGGGCTCGGTATCCACATAAGCCACACTCAGCACATCCGCATTGCCGACTTGTCGAATCGTTAAATTGGGGATCACCACTTCCGCAGGGGTGTTTTGAAAGGGATCCGTTAACCGCATCATGGCCCGCTCCACCAAGGGGCGACTGCGCAAAATTTGAATCTCGGTGGAAAGATCCCGATTGACGCTAACCGGTTGCCCTGCATCAACCACAGGAAGAGTCGCCTGACGATCCAGCAAAATGAGCGTCTCAGACTGATAGCGAGGGGTTTGCGCATTGGTGTAAGTAAAGACCGCCGTAAACACTGCCCCAGCCATGACCACCGCCGGGAACCAGCGCCGCCGCAACGCCTGCCACAGGTCGGGTTCTGGGTACAGCGGGGCACTGAGGAGTTGATCAGAAGCGAGCAACTCTGGGCCGGGAGCAGGGTAGGCTTTGGAGGATTGCATAGACTGAGGTACTGCCGTGACTAGAGATAAGGGGCTGTAGAGGGATCCAACTCTTATCGGACTCTTATCGGAAAATGCGTTGTAGAACCGTCAGACTGGTGAGTGGCCCGAGGATCTCGTTCAGGACATCTGCCGTTTGGGCCAGGACAGAGGGATTGACCACCACAATATCGGTATTTCTCAAAGCTGGGTTGGTTTGCTCATTCAAATTTTGGGTTAGATCCACTGCAAACTCCCGTCGGGTGACTGTGCCGTTGGGATTGAGCCGGATCAGCTCTACCGAAAGCTCATCCGCCCGCCGACTGAACCCTCCGGCAGCCAAAATCGCCTGGTTCATGGGCGTATTAGGGGGTAGGCGCACCAATCCGGGCCGCACCACTTCGCCCACGACATTAACGCTGATCTCCACCGGAGAGAGGTTTGCAGAAGCCAACTGTACGGCTTCAGTAGCATCCAATGTCGCTGCTGTTGGCACAAAAACGGAATCCCCATCAAACAGCAGCAGGTCTTGCTCAAGGTCACCAACTTGAATCAAATCCCAGAGGTTGACGGTGAAACTTTGCAGGGATCCTCCTGGAGTAGGACGACGCACTTGTACCCGGCGGATATCAGCCTCTTCAGTAATGCCCCCTGCTCCTTGCAAGATTTGCGTCACAGAGGGGATCGGTACCTGTAATGACGAAGCGGTACTGGCTCCGGCTTCACCTAGGGTGACACCTGTACCTGTACCCACCGTTAGGGTATAAGCCCCAGGACGATTGACCTCTCCCACCACAGCAATGCGCATTGGGCGAGCAGCCACCAAGCTGACATTGACAATCGGGCGTTCCAGAAAGGCAGATAGCTGAAAGCGAATTTCTTCGGCCACTTGAGCCAATGTTTTGCCGGACACCATCAGCGAACCCACTAGAGGTATCGTCAGGGATCCATCCAGCAGCACCTGCTGCTCACCGCTAAACTCAGCAACATTAAACACATCGATCCGCACCCGATCCCCTGGCCCCAAGACGTATAGGGTTCGTGCTGTCGGAGAGGGTAGATCCAAACGGGGCGCCGGTGCTGGCAACCCTGTTTGGGCCAAAACTGGGGCAACAGAAAACACGCTCAGCGCTACACAAGCCCCAACGAGAGCCTGAACCTGGCAAAGAAAAGACTTTTCGTGTCGGACTGGAGCTAACACCACCCACTACCCACAATCAGTGATCTGGCCTTGTGCTGAAGTTTATCCAACACTGGACTCAAAAGCTATCCCTAGTTTCTTGCAAGCTGCAGCACCGCTACAGCCTTTGAGAGCACTTTGAACCCCCCAAGATGAGGCCAACATCATTTTGTCAGCTTCTAAATTTTTGATATCATACTCGTTCATTTTCATTCATTCAACCAGACTCAGCATCGAAAATCTGTATTTAGTGTTATTAGAAATTTGAGAACACTACTTATGGTCTTTTGCCTTGAATCCTGAGATCCAATCCTTAACATTCCCGAGGTTCATTCTCTCTCTTTCGGATATACTCCTTTGCAGAGATATGTTCAGCATCAATGACTCCTGTTCAAGGGATCCGCGGATCTAGAGAGCTAGGTCGCTTCAAGTCCGTTTGGTACTACCCCTGTCACCTCAGCTTGGGGCTGGTGGGATCCCTGTGGCTGAGTGTCGCAGATCCGGCTTATGCCGCCCGAGTTCAGCCCGAGTCTTTCTTTGTTTCCCTCCCTTCCCAGCCCAATTGGGCCAGCCTAGAGACGGGATCCCGCCTGTCTGAGGGGTTGGACTGGGAGATCACTTGGCAACCGGAGTTTGCACAGGATCTTGAGGTGTCCAATGCTACAAGCAATCTCTCTATCAAAGCGGGAGAGCCCCGATCAGAACTTCAGCCCCTCCTGGAATGGGTGCATCAGGAAGCTGCTGCCACAGGCACCCTAGCTAGCATCCAAGCAGTGGACTCCCTTGTTCGCAGGGAACAGGCTCGCCTGGAGCACTTGTTGGTGGGGGTGCGGCAACAAGCCCTAAGCCAAACAAGTCCTTCTACCCTCACCCATAGGGGCGAGGCGGATCCCCTGCCCTTGGCTGGAAAAACGTTGCTGGCCCAGTCTTTGCCCCTGGATCACTTGGATCAGGTGTCAGACACTCCGCCTCCTGTGATTCTGACCCCCTCTTTGCAACAGAACCAACTGCCGGCAGTCTTAACGGAGCCTGCTTTTTCTGCCCCACCCCTTTCAGACTTACCCTCTGCCAACCTGAATGTGCCCGAGATTCAAGATCAACTGCTGCAACCCCAACCCTTTCTTGGCCAATTGAGGGATCAAGATATCTTGCCTCCCTTGCGACGCAATACCTTAGTGCCGTTTCCGGAATTGGCTACCCCCGTTGCCTTGGCTGAGACTCCTCTCACATCCGGAGAGGATCGGTACCGCTCCCCCTTAGAGCGACCCATGACCCGCCTGTTTGGGTTTGAAACAGCCACCCCCCTGAAGCAGGGTGAGTTGGTTCTATCAGCAGGGGGCAACTCTTTTGGCAACCCGCAAGATTTTCGGACGGTTTTCTCTGATGTTACCAATCGCAGCAATGACATTCGCTTCGGCCTTGACTATGGTATCTCAGATCAACTCCAGTTCAGTCTTGGTGCCGAGGGTAAAGATGATACTATTTTTGCCAATTTAGTGGCTGAAGATTCTGGAGTTTCAGTTATTTATCAAGGGATCCCTGCCCAAGTGAAATGGCAGGTCTATGAGGGAGAAAAACTAAGCTCAGCGCTTGTCTTTTCCACACAGTTCCCGGCCAATACCGTCCCCGGAAACGTTATCAACCAATCCCTCAGTGTCAATCCCAGTTCCCGCAAGGTGATCCTCACCTTAGATCGCAACGTCAACAATGCTCTTTTGGCAGAAGACAGTTCCGTCTACTTCAGCCTTGCTGCTCCGATCACCTATCAGTGGAGCCCCCGCATTCGTCTACATGCCAATCCTCAGGTGAGTGTCTTCCCCGACCGGATCCCGGTCACCAATCTGCGCGGTAATGCGGGAGAGCTGGTCAATGCAGAAATTGGCTTTGATGGGGAGAGCCTGAAATACTTTGGTACAGTTGTTGGCTTGGGGCTTGGGCTAGATTATGACATTAGCCGTGTTCTACAGTTCTCTGCAGATGTAACCCCTATCCTCTCAGGAACCAATACCCTTGCTCCAGGTGGGGAAGATTCTTTGTTTGTGCCCAAGTCAGTTTGGAATGTAGGCGTGCGCTGGACGCCCAACAGCCGCTTGGGCGTTAATCTTTACCTCACCAATCGGTTTGGCCCCTCAACGGCTTCTCCCGCCAACCTGTTGGTACAACCGGGCGGAGATTCTGGCATTGGCTTAGATTTTGTGTACCTGCCCGACTTGATCGGGGCATACTCCATCGCTAAGCGGGATACCTACCCGGAACCTTCTGCTTTCTTATCCGGTTTGAACGGCTTTCCCAGCACCACCTTGCCTCTGGACGGAGTGGTGTACGAGTTGGCCTATGGCAGCAAGGCTCGGTTCACCCAAACGGCTCGCTGGGGTGTTTTGGATGACCTTGAAATCGTCACTTACCGAGATACCGTTGGTAACGATACGTTCCCTGTTGAGGTGGGTTTGTTGGGCCGTCTAGCCTTGGTGGGTGATCGCGGTCGCCCAGGCGTCACAGCGGCTCTATCCGCAGGGGCTTTGGGCTTTGAAGGAACCGACGGAGCAACAGATGTTGCGTTGTATGCCGATTTACCCATTGGGTACCGAGCTCGTTCTTCTGCCTATTCCGTCGGGTTTACCCCTAAGTTATTGGTGCCAACCGAGGCTTCTGGACGGGGAAATACACTGGGGATCACCCTAGACGGGCGCTGGAACTTGAGTGAGAGCACTCAACTGCTGGGATCCTACACACCCATTCTCTCAGGAGAAAATCAGCTCCTCTCCGGCAAAATTGGGGAGCGTGCCCAAAGACCCGATGGTAATGTTTCGCTCTACAGCTTAGGGGTACGCCAAATGTTCCAGACCGACCATTCCCTCTACGCCCTAGATTTACACGTGGGCAATACCGCCGGGAGTTATGCGCAACAAGGTTTGCTCGGCCTGCCCAATGGTGAAAATCAAGTGGGCCTGCGGTTGAATATCTTGAACGGGATCCCCACTCCCCCAGATGCACAATAGATTTCTCAATCGGTCAGGGAGCCTTAAATTCATGGCAATCCACCTGCTCTCCCCACTTTTCTTGCTCCGCTCGGGTTGGGGGGTTGTCGTTGCTCTAGGATGGCTACTCATGGCAGGATTACCAGCTAGAGCCGAAGCCATTGACGAGCCAAACATTGTCGAGCTGGTGACGGCAGCCGTAGCCGCGACGGAAAGCCAGGATTGGGCCAGAGCCGCAGACCTTTACCGACAAGCTGTGGAATTGGAACCCAACAATTCTGGCCTCTATAACAATTGGGGAGTTGTGCTGAGGCGTCAAGGAGATCTGCAAGGGGCGATTCGGGCCTATCAGCGTGCCCTGGAATTGGATCCCAATCTCAGTGCGGTGTACCTCAATTTGGGTTTGGCTTACCTGGTGGAGCGTCGTTGGGAAGAAGCCTTGGCAATCTTGACCCAGGCAGAACAACAATTGCCCAATGAAGTAACTTTGCCCCTCTATAAAGGCATTGCCCTAGAAAAACTGGAACGCTGGGGAGAGGCGATTGGAGCCTACAGCACCTACGTGCAAAGGACTCCCAACGCCCTCGGTCATTACCGCCTGGCTATTGCCTATTGGCAAACTGGGGATCCCCAACGAGCTGCGGAGTTTTTTCAGCGAGCTGCCCGGATGGAAGCCCAGGTGGGGCTGTACAGTGCTGAGGCTGGACGCGCCTTGGCCTTGCTCGGTCAATATCAGGATGCTGCGACGTTGTTAGAACGATTACCCAGTTCTTGGCTGGAGGCGTCAGACTTTCTCCTGTTGGCCCGGATTGCCCACCACCTCCATCGTCCAGACCTGGCGGATCGCGCCCTGCAGCGGGCCTTGGCTCTTGCTGACAGCGGAAGCTCTAGGGCAGCCAGAACCTCTTCACTCCTAAATGACGCTGGGGTACTGACGGCAGAACGCCAAGATTTGCAACAGGCAGTGCAATTTCTAGAAGCTGCTCTAACAGAATCGGAAAGGGATCCGCAAATGCTGGCTGTGGTGGCGGCTAACTTGGCAGATTTATATCTCTCTCAGGGGCGACTGCCAGAGGCTTTGCAGCAGGCTCAGAGGGCTGTGTCAGCCGATCCCAACTTACCCCAGGCCCACAATACGCTGGCCGCCATCCTTCTGGAGCAGCAAGACCTGGATGCGGCTATTCACCACTGGCAAGAAGCAGTCCGACTGGATCCCCTTTACTGGCAAGCTCACCGCAACCTAGCCATCGCCCAGGCTCTTCGTGGAGAAATAGATCAAGCTGTTGAGAGCATGCAACGAGCCATGGAAAAAGCACCCACTCTAGAAATCGTCCAGCAATTGAACGGCGAACTGCAAGGGATCCCTTTGGTTCGGACAGGACTAGAGGAGCAATCCCAATGAGAAGAGTTTTGTGGAGAAGAGATCCTGCCGTTGCAAAAGTTTGATTTAGAAAGGGACAGAAGCCCTTTTGATGTTTCGAGTCACAAAAAGGGCTGACTTGGGTAGCCCAGTATAGAAAAATGTGTGCCCAAAATTTACATTAATGAAAAATACAATTCCCCTTTATCGTGTCGTATTGTATGCTCCAGATATTGAAATTAAATCGGTAACCCAGGGCATCCTTAAAGTCACTGATGGTTTTGTAGGGTAGGAGTGAAGTCATGAGCATAAAAGCACATAGAATTTTGTATAGAGCATCGTGGTTCATGATCCTTGCCTCACAGCTCCTGCTGGGTTGCGGAGGTGGCAGTACTGGTTCTACTGTCCCACCTGCGCCTCCAGCTCCCCCTGTCCCACCTGCGCCTCCAGCTTCCCCTGTCCCACCTGCGCCTCCAGCTCCCCCTGTCCCACCTGCGCCTCCAGCTCCACCAACAATTATTGTGAATGCTCCGACAACAGCACTAGCGGGTCAAGCTGTATTCGTTAGTGCCACGGCTAGTACGCCAGGTGGGCTTGCTTCTGTTACCGCTACGGCCACTGGGCCGGGGGTGAACATTACGGTCTCCTACACCCCTTCTGAGATTGGATGTACCTTAGGGGCCTTAACTTGCACAGTATCCCGAGTCATCACCATCCCTGTAGGATCGTCAGGAATCTACTCATACACTGTACGGGTCACTGATCAGTTGGGTCAAGTTGGCATCCAAGCCGGCTCAGTTACTGTTAACTAATCAACTAGCCCTTAGAAGCATTCAATTACTCGTTTCCATCGTTCACATTGTCCTTATCCAAAAACCGCAGGAACTGTTAATGAAAGCACAGACTCTACCCACGAAGAGATTGCCATTTACGTCAGGTGTAACCCTAGGGATCCTCCTGATAGCTGTCCTGCAGCTAGGCTGTGGCGGTGGAGGCTCATCCTCTACAGTACAGCTGCCTTCTCCAAGCCCGACCCCAACTTCACCACCTGCTGCCCCTCCCACCCTAACCCTCTCAGTCCCGAGCAGCATTAGGTCAGGTCAGGCAGTGACTCTAACCCTCTCGATCACTACGCCTGCTGGGTTGCGAAGCATCCGTGTTCTCTTTGTGGGGCCAGGTTTTAGCTTTAATGAATCAGTTTCTCCTGGCTTAGTGGGGTGCTCGGTTGGGGCCACATCCTGCAATGCCAGTCAAACAATCCCAGCTACCTTAGGTACAGGAACCTACAACTACACCATCACAGTTGAAGATAGCCTGGGCCGAACAGCAAGCCGCAGTGGGACAGTAGTCGTCACCCCATAAAGAAAGAAGATCAAGCATGCAGCTACTCTGGGTTCCCAATCGGATCTGCATAGAAGAACATACTCTCTCCAAGAAGAGAACTGTTATATTTGCTACATCTAGGATGGGTATCATCTCCTGGATTGAAGCTATTCCAGTCGGGAGAGAACCCCTTTACCAGATAGGGCTTTTAAGATCCTAGCCCCTGTTGTAAGGACGCTATCGCTCCGAGGCCAGACATTGAGCTGCATTGAAATTTAATAAGTTCAGGTTATTATTATGTCGTTTTTTTTGAAATCCGGGGTATTCTAAAAGCATTCTGGTTGATCAAAACGTGATTCCGGAATAAGGGCGTGGTGAATGTTGCGATGAAGGTGGGTAGACCCTACGGGTGTGTTTGCTCCTCTACCGGTAAACAACCTCGTGTGAGCCTTGTTCTTTGTGACCCGTTATGACTCATTTCATCCGCAAAGATTCTCTGTCCTTTCATCTGCTGATTTGTAATCAGTTCTTCCCGCCCGATTTTGCGGCTACAGGACAGCTCTTAGAAGAGCTGGCTCAACACCTAGGCAGGATGGGATTCAAAATTCGAGTATTTACCAGTCAACCTGGTTATGCCTTCACCCGTCCCTCTGCTCCCCGCCGCGAGGAACAGGGATCCCTGACAATCCGGCGTACCCGAGCAACCCGTGTTTGGCCGCAACGGATTCGAGGCAAGGTGATAGGTGGGCTGCTCTACTGTGTCCGCGCCTGCCTTCATCTATTGCGCCCCGCCAATCGAACTGATCTGATTGTCTTGACGACTTCTCCTCCCTATCTTTTGTTTGTGGGCTTTGTCGCGCACCTATTCCTCCGGATCCCGTATGTCTGCTTGGTCTATGACCTCTATCCTGATGTGGCGGTGGAGTTAGGGGTGATACCGGCTCGGCATTGGTTAACAAGATTTTGGCAGTGGATGAATGTCCAGGTTTGGAAACGGGCAGCGGGAATGATCGTGCTCAGCTCCTCCATGAAACACCACATAGAGACCCAAATCCCGCAGTTGAAGTCCAAGATTCATGTCATCCATAGCTGGGCGGATCCCGACCATCTCAAACCGTTAGCCAAGACTGAGAATCCTTTTGCCCATGAGCATGGGCTTGTGGATCTCTTTACGGTGTTGTACTCCGGGAATATGGGCCGCTGTCATGATATGGACACGATTTTAGAGGCTGCCCTGCTGTTAAAGGATGACCCAACCATTCAGTTTCTCTTCATTGGAGATGGAGCCCAAAAGCAGCACTGTCTGAACTGGGTCAAGACCCATCAATTGTCAAATTGTCGATTTTTACCCTATCAAGCCAAGGAAACTCTGCCTTACTCGCTGACAGCATGTGATGTGGCGTTGGTTAGCGTCAAGCCGGGTATGGAGCGACTGATCGCTCCCAGCAAGCTGTATGGGCATCTGGCAACTGGCAAGCCGATTGGAATCATTTGCTCCCCCGATGCCTACCTAAGAGACATGGTTGTGGAGGGAGGGTTTGGTTGCTGCTTTGACAATCAGGCAGCCGAAGCACTCAGTCACTTCATTTGCTCTCTACAGCGGGATCCCCACTGGGCAGAGCAGATGGGGGCTCGAGGCCGGGCTTACCTAGAACAGCGCTTCACCCCCGAAAAAATTGCCAGGCAGTATCTACAGGTTTTTCAGCACTGTCTGAACCCTGAGCTTACACATCCCGAGTCCACAACCCCACCTCAACTGAAGGTGAAGATATGACAGGGTCGGCAGGGGCATTTAGGGGTTTGAGAGGGGGGTAGTGGTGTCTACTAGTCGCCGTTTTTTAACCGGCTGGGCCGGATGACCAGCATAGATGGTCATGGGATCCAAATCTCGACAGGCAACACTGCCCAAAGTGAGTACCGCCCCCTCTCCCATCGTCACCCCCGGCCCAACGATGGCTTGTGCACCGACCCAAGCGCCCGACTGGATCCGAATAGGGGCAGTTTTGAGAGAAAACCGGGGATCGCTCCAGTCATGGTTGCCGGTACAGAGATACGCCCCCTGGGAAAGGCAGACATGGCTTTCTAGGGTGATCGGTGCCAGATTATCCAGCCAGACATTTTCCCCGATCCAAACGTGGTCACCCACCTGTAGTCGCCAAGGAAACTTGACCTTGACACCGGGTTTGATTCGTACCCCACGGCCCACCTGGGCTCCAAACCGACGTAAAATCCACACCTTGAGCCCTGAAAAGGGAAACAGTGCACTTTGCACCCAAGGGGATCCAATCCCATACCACAGCAGTTGGCGCACTAAGGAAGCCCCAGGAGTATAGGATCCCTTCTGGTATTGATCCAACCGAACTGGCATTCCTGACTCCGCTCAGCCCCGCACCTGAACAGCTCCCTCGTCTATCCCCCTGCGCCGCTCTGGATGAACCCACAGGGTAATGGTGGCACCACTGCGTCCAGTGAGCAGCCAACCGTAGGCTCGTGCCCCATCTCGGGCAATGTGCAGCAGGGATTCTCGGGATCCCGGATCCCGTAGGGTATTGGGGGGGATGGGTACTGGGGTAAAGGCAATGCCCCGACTGCCCAGCACAATTGAGGCGATCAGGCGGGCACGGGGCATGTGGTCTGCTGAGGTAATCAAATACAGATGTCGAATGTCCTGAGCCTGGAAGTCATTCACCAGCGAGGTGAAATTGGTAAGGGTATCAACGGCTCGATAGTCGAGAATCAAGCGTGGCGGCCCGATATTCCGTGCCGCAAAAATTGGGCGGGCCACTGCTGGGGGAGCTCCGGTGGAAACCCAAATGGGCAGATCAGGGTGGTCTTGGGCAAATTCTGCGGTAAAGGCTTCTCGGCCTGCTCCGCCCCCCAGCATGAGGATCCCTTGGGGGGTAGGGGATTGGGATGCGGCTAGGCCCAGCCGGATGAAGGGAAAGCTCAGGCAAGCCAAAGTCAGTCCCAGGAGACCGCAGATCAGGGGGCGGCGATAACGAGCTGGAAGTTGGAGATGCCTTAGCATATGGATAGAGGGCTGCGAAGGGCGATGTAGGCAGAGGTGTGCCCCGTTGCCTGAAGTTGTTGCTGAAGTTGTTGATTTAATACATGGGCAAAGGAGAAGAGAAATTGTTGCTATAGTAACGAATCCAATGGGCGCTCGGTTTAAGTTCAGATTGACTCATAAGAGAGGTCAGGGACATCTGTATTTCATGATTGGCGAGCTTTTGTCTTCCACTCTTCCTCGATTAACCGTAAGCTGAGCAGAAGCTCTGCAAACATGCGCTGAAAGGCGTAATACCAGCCTCGCCAACCATCAAGGATCCCGCCTTTTATGATGAGGCAATAGACTAAGATAATGAAGGGAGCTATCACTTTTTGTTTGCGGATTCTATCGCCCAGACTCAGTTGTGAATCTGGAGTTTCGAGCAGTTTTTTAGCTTCGATGACCATGTAGCGGTCTTGCGACCAAAGCCAACGACTGAGAGGTTTGCGATCGTCGTGGTAAATACAACCCTTTAGGTAACTAGAGTTGCCTTTTACCTGCAATAGCTGGGTATGTCCATCGTCTATATAGATGGCTCTCTCTTTGCGAAAGAGGACTTGACGGGGCGGTAATAGTGTGCCGCGAAGAGGTTTGCCAAAGATACAGTATTTGAAGTTGGCAAAGTAGCCGTCAATACTTTGGGGTGATGAGAGCAACTTTATCTCATTGAGCAGGTTATCGGTTATAAAGTAATCAGCATCTAAAGATAGAACCCATTCTGTGTTGACTTGTGCTATGCCATAGTTCCATTGGCTGGCGTGCGTGTCAAAGTGGCGCTGAAAAACCTCAACTTGAGGATAGCGGCTGAGGATTTCCAGCGTTTCATCGGTGCTGTAGCTGTCAATGACGACAATACGGCTGGCCCAGGTGAGTTGTTGCAGAGTTCGATCGATATTGGGTGCTTCGTTGTAGGTAAGGATCAGGGGGGTAATAGCCTCTAGTTGCATGAGAGTTTCTTATCCTTCCCAGATTTCAGTAGGAGTGAGATTTAGGCTTGGAAAGGTGGGTGCTCCCATCGGCACCGTCGTTGTAGGCAAGATACGCATCGAAGGTCAGCCGTTCGGTTAGGAGCGCCATAGGTCATTGGGTCAAGGGTTGATAGACAGAGGTTGATAGACAGAATCAATAACTGTCATCATAGCCAAGGGCTTTAGGATGATCTGATGCGGGACAGGGTGGCACTGCAAAGCATCGATCTCCACAGGTAGGGGGCACGTCCGGCAAACTTGAACTGGAGATCCGTGTAGTGATATTTGTAAGATTGAATTCTGGACTTCATGGACTGCACTCATTAGACTGATCAATTATCTGCTGATAAATCTCAATTAGATTTTTTGCCACTCGATTCCAAGTGAAATTTTCTGCAACATACGTCTTTGCGCGTTGAGCCATCTCTTGCATCTCGACTGGGTGATCTAGGGCATAAGCGATCCTTTCAGCAATGGTTGCCACTTCTTGGGGGACGATAAGGCACAAGTCTTGGGTTTGCACCATTGAGGCGAAGCCAACATTTGGGCTGGTCAGCACGGGTAGACCCGATGCCATGGCCTCTAGAACAGCCATGCCAAAGTTCTCTGAGTAGGAGTTGAGAACAAAAAGATCGGATCCCTGTAAAAATAAATCCTTAAGCCGTCCCACTACAAAGCCAGGACGAATGGTACGTGAGACTAATTGATGGGTCTCAAGCAGGGCTTCAATTTCTGCTTCGTACTCGGCTGTGCCTTGTCCAGCTAGAAGGAAGGTAAAATTGTTGTGTTTAAGTTTGGCAAGGGCAGGTATTGTAAGATCGAGCCCTTTCTTGAGATGTAAACGCGATAGGAAAAGGATGATTGTTTCGTTTGCAGGTAGATTTAAGTAGGTTCGCAGTTCAGCTCTTGCATCGACAATGATTTCAGGGAGAGCTAATCCATGAGGTTGAATAAAACTTGGAGCAGAAAGGTTGAGAGATGATGCCTCCTGTTGTTCTTGCTCTGAGGTGTAGTGAATTGAATTGCTTTTGTTGAGATTACTTTTCTCAAGCAAGTTAAGATAAATTTGTTTTTTAACAGAACGTTGCTGTAACGCCCAGGTGGTGAGTTGTCCTAATGGACTGACGATATAGGGCACCTTACGTAAGCGGGCAATGACCATTGCTACTGTCGAGGGAAAAGAGAAAATGGCATGGATGTGAACAAGGTCAAATGTTGAAATATTGTGCCAGAGCCAATAGGTTAACTGACTCGAAAAAGCAAACTCTCGAATGGGTGTGATGGCGGGTGAGAAGCGGGAGAAAAACTGAATGGATACACCTTCATATTCAGTCCATCTGTTGAGTGGGACATCAAGAAGCTGTTCTCCATTATCATTAGTTGTTACTATACAACTGTTAATTCCTAGTTCATTTAATGCTCTAACTGTTTCGATTGCTACCAAGCTAGGACCACCCCTGATATTAGCAATAGATGGGATAACATGAAGGATATTCATTCTTTTAAGCCTTTCAACTACTTCTATCTCAGCTTATGTATTAAGTTGCTGAAGATAACTTATGTATCTGTATCCCCGAAGTTAAGGCTTTATAATATAAACTAACATATTGTCTGAGAAAGACTGTCCTCGCAATATGGGGATTACATCTTGCCAATAAACTCGCGTAAATGGAATTCTTCCACGATTTGTATATTCGACATCAACTATTTTCAAATTCAACTCTGAAGCTATTCGAGAAAAGTCTTTTGGAAGAAGTGGTGTGATGTGTCCTGGGTAGCAACTATCTTGAAAGTGTTGATGCTCATTTCTCCACAGAAAGCATAACTTACTTGCAAGACTTAGCTGGTTCGGAGTTGAGACTATTGCGCTGCCTCCTGGACGCAAAATTCTTGAAAGCTCTCTAAAAAAGTGTCTTGGATTTTCCAGATGTTCTATAACCTCAAGGCATACAATTAAATCAAACTCTTTATCACTTGCAGGCCAGTGGTCATTGAGATTGCAGTGCCGAATATCTTTGTAAATTAAGTTTGGCTTTGGTTTGAAATCAAACAGAGATAATTGAGTAAAGCCTAAGGTAATCAGCCTTTTTCCCATTTCTCCAGAACCACCACCAATATCAGCAATATTGATGTCCTTTGTAAAAGCTTTTTGGTCAATCAACTTCTGAGCGCTATCGTATATTGCATTTGACGAATGTCCATCAGCTTGAATGCCAACAACCTCATAAATCTGATACATTTATATTGCTCCTGAAACAGATAAACATGACCAGCCTGGTTGTGTAAGGTTCGCTATATCAATATCAGAATCTTTACGTAAGACTGCTAGTATATTGGTTGTCTCTTTATAGATTTTTTTTGGACACATTTTGACATCAATTAACTTTGGTGCCAACAGGCTTCGGTCGATAAGATAAGACTTGTATCCAAACTTCTCTAAGTAATCACAGGCTGGGCTAGGTAAGGTTCTATGCTCCTCAAATAAGATATATTTAATAAGTGACTTGGTGAGTTTTTCCTTCATTCCAGTCAGTACAAAGTCCTCATGCCCTTCAACATCTATCTTTACAAGCTTTATGTCACTAGCATCGTTAAAGAAAGAATCAAATGTAATGCAATCAACTTCTATTCCTTCTTGTTTGTCGCCGCTCTTCTTATGCTCAAACTCCAGTGTTGCTATCCCCCAGTTTTGACTGAAGTTGCTAGGTTCAAAAAGGATTGCCTTCCCATTTCTATTTGAAACGGCATATGGCAACACATTTATCTCAGCCATGGTAGCTTTGTTTTTCCAAGAGCTAGCATTTAACTCAAGCACTAATCGCGTTTTAGGATGTGGCTCAAAGGCATAGACTGTTCCACTACTTCCTGCACGAGTAGCCATAAGAGAAGTCATGATACCAATATTTGCGCCAATGTCGATACATATATCACCCTTCCTAACAATTCTTGAGATCATCTCGCATGTACGCAAGTCAGGAAGTCCTAATGTCAACATAGCACGACCGTGTAACTCACTCGGGTCAAAATGTATAGAAGTACCCCAAGGAGTATTTGCCTGTGTTGGCTGATGTTTATTCCTGATTGTGTAGGCAAGCCGCCTGACTATTTGGCTTGGTCTGAAGATGTATTCTGGTCTAATAAAGCGCATCGTTATGATTCCTAAGCATTGAATTCATCAATGAGACTATTAGTCCGACAGAAATCCAAACCAAAAAAGAGTTCAACGGAGAATGAGTTATTTGACCGACAAGTAATGGTTCAAAGGTTAATCCTGCAAGCGGTAGTCCTACTGATAGTCCCCGTTGTGCTATCCGAACTGTAGTTAAAACGACCCAACTTACTGTTCCAAATCGGAAAGCAATCATGATAACCCCAAACAACAACCCCAACTCATTGATATTTCTTTGTAGATCAGACTCGCCATAGATCAACGGTGCTAGTCCAATAAAGCGGGCAACGCCAGGTGCGCCAACGCCAATACCGTATCCAAAGAGCGGTGCTGTCCCTAAGGCATCAAATGGACGGGTTAGACCACTGAAAGCACGCACCCAAAGGGATCCCTCTGAACGAGCAGCTCGTGCAAAACGGGCATCCATTGCCGCCAACATATCCGGGAAGAACTCGACAAGTAGTACCCCTGCCAACACAACAAAGGTGATGATTCCAGCGATTTTGAGCAGACTTTGGGTTGTCAGTCGCGTAGCCAGCATACCCAGGATCGTTAGCCCCAGGATGATAGCTGCTGAAAAGTAAATGGAGCGACTACCTGTGAGTACGCTCATTGTTGCTACTGCGAGTGCCATTGCCACAAACCAAGGCAAGGGTGGTCGCTCCTTTGGCTCAGCTAGAAAAACTGCCGTATACATGGCAATCATGGCAGCCGTAAACTGCACATTCGGCCCCGTGTAGGTAAAAAGGCCAAAAGGGCGAAGGATGCCATCACTTACCCCCACCGCGGCTGATTCGTCTCCACCCACTCCACGGTTGATAAAAGCAGCAGCACCGGCATTGTATTGAGAAGCCACCAGTAGCGCATAGGGCAAAGCAATCCACAGATTGAGCCGCAAAAAGCGCATCACGTCCTCTCTTCGGAAGCTTTTTGCAATCACAAAAGCCAAAGGCATGTAAAGCCAGTATGTTCGCACCCCCAATATCCAGCCTGTGATGGGTAGGCCATTGATGACAAACTGAATTAACCCAAACCAACTGGTCAGGACAGCAAAGCCCAGCCATAGTCCCCCCAAGCCTTTACGAAGGATCCACCCATTGGATAGACAGTAAAGGTAGAGGGCAATGACAAAGGGATCCCGCAGTAGAGTCAGCGGGCCAGCTAATTCGGGTAAGAACCATTTGCGGAGCGGCCCCTCAATCAATGAGAGAAAGTAGATAAAAAAGACTGCCCAAACCACAAACTGTCGTTGTTTTTCTCGCCGTTGGACATAAGCCACAGTAGCAGCGGGTAATACAAGTTGGTTCATGCTGCTATTAACTCCCGAACCCGATCCGCAATGCCAGTCTCATAGGCACTCCAACCCGAGCGAGCTGCTGTCTGGAGTGCATTTTGAGCCATTTGTGTGCGAAAAGATTCATCTTCAGCCAAAAGGGTAATGCGCTGGGCAATGGCATCGGGATCCCGAATCGGGACAATAAAACCATCATGTCCTTCGGTCAGAATATCCGGCCCTGCGGTATGGGGGGTGGTAATCACAGGGATCCCTGCCGCCATGGCTTCCGTGATCACCATCCCAAACCCTTCGACAATCGAAGGAAAAACAAAGACATGGGATCGGGTCATGGTTTCCAGGAGGGTGCGATGAGGCACCACGCCCAACCAAGTGCAGCGGGGATCCGATAAAAACTGACGTAATGCTTCGGGGGCTACTGCTGGCAGCGGCCCTGCCATCGTCAGCCGCCAGTCGATCTCCAGCCGATTAAGTGCAGCGATCAAATCAGCGATTCCTTTGCGCTGTGCCAGGTGGCCTGCGTAGAGGAGTTTGAGCGGCTCACCCGCATGTCGCTGGGCAGGCTGTGTTACGAGTGGCGGCGGGCAACCATAGGGAACAGTGGAGATTGTGAGAGATTCTCCAAAATGATCCGTTAGACTGGCCCGGGTAAAGCTAGAAGCTACGAATATGTGATCAGCTAGGCGGATCTCCTCATCTTTGCGGTCATGCTTGGCGGCACTATCCCGAAGCCCTTCCATGGTGGGTGCCCACTCGGGTAATCGTTCGGCTTCTTCTTGGAGCAATCGGCGCAAAGTTCGCCAATGGGCAATGGGTAAATCGTAAAGACGAGAAATTCCTAGAGCTTGAGCTTGTCGGAACGTATCCAAGGCACCATCTTCATAGGCATAAACGGCTCGTACCACCGAGCGATCGGAACGCCGCAAGCTAGCAGCAACATCACGGTCAAGGGCCCGATAGACAGCATCTACAGATGCCCAGCCAGTCTCATGGTGGATCAACGGTGTGAGTTTGAGTTGACGTGCAAGCAGACGCATCAGTTCCGGTAGAGGATGAAGATGGGTTCTTCCAAGCGGCACTTCGGGGAACCGTCGTTGACCCAAGCGCCGATCGAGAGATTCCCCTACCAAACGACTCATCCAAGATCTGTAGGGTAGAGCCAGCGTGGTATGAAAGCCACCAAGCAAGCTTTGCCCTGCCAGTCCCCGTAATACGGCTCGAACAAAGGGGCTGCCAGTGGGATGGCTAACGACGACGCTCATGAATCTCAATCAACCTCTGGTGGAGAGTATTGGCTTCATCAAGTAGCGCACTCACTCTAGCGGAACCTGCCAACGTGCGAGCAAAGTCTTCAGCCAGCCTGCGCTTAATGGTGTTGATACAAAGGTGCTCCATCTTGCCAGCGACCTGACGAAGCCCATAATAAAGAGCAGGTCGGGTAGAGGCAAAAGTTACAACTGGGTAGCTGACACGCCGAATAACATCTTTCATTTCGAGCATGATGACTCCCCTATCTTTTGCCTAAAAATGTTGATATATTGCTCCGCAACGCTGCGGGCACGGCACCGGGCTAAATGAGATTCTGCGCCGACTAGACGTTGTTGAGCTTCTTCTGGTCTGTGTAAACATTCGGTCAGAACCTTGGCTAAAGCAATGGGATCCCCATTCGGAAAAGTAAACCCATGTCCACTGATGGCATCTACTAAGCCCCCCCGTTCAGATACAATCGGGACGCAACCACAGGCCAGACCCTCTAGGGCCACAATCCCAAATGGTTCTTCATAGCGCGAGGGGACAACCATAAAGCGATGACAATTCAGTAAATCAGCTAAGGGTTGACCTTGCATAGTGCCCGTGAAGTGGATTTGCCGATCCAGATTAAGCTCCGCGCTCATTGTTTCCAGCATGGGTCGATCGGGGCCATCCCCTATCACGGTTAATGTCGGGAAGAGTCCTTGACCCCTCAAATGAGCTAGTGCCTGTAAAAGAGTATCACAGCCTTTTTGAGAAACGAGCCGCCCTAGGAAAACAAGGTCTCGTTTTCGCTCCTGCCACGGTGTAGTAATCCTGAAAGTAGAGTCATCATAGGCATTGAGAACAACATGAGTAGCACCAGTCCGAGCAGCGGTGTAATGACTATTGGCAATTCCGCAAGCTCTGGCTGCTAAGGCAACTTTCGCAAAATCGATGAGGCTTCGGCTACCGTCATCTCGCTGGTAAGCATTAGCGTATCGATAAACAACTTTCTTAGGTACAACTAGTAGCGGCCAAGCATATTTCAGAGATACATTGGCTTGGATATGAATATCGCACCAATGCAGAAGTGATAGAAATTGGGTGAATTTAGGACGACGGATGACGGGATAGGGAAAACGACCATTGCCTGGTGTTAGGGTTGCCAACTGCACTTCATGACCCATTGCGACAAATTCAGCACAGAGCATTTCCGCCATGCGCTCGATACCACCGATGCTAGGGGCAAAAACGGTGGTGAAAAAGAAGATTTTCACGTCAAAGAATGTATTATTTTTTTTACTGTATTTTCTACATTGTGAGGTAAGTACCAAGCTAGTCCAGCAGAGGCAATCGTTTGAGGTTCATAACTGCCATTGGCAACTTGTGCAAGTTCTAAAAATTCTCGTCCTTCTTGCAAGTCATCTGGCAAAACACCTACGTTGCTTAGATTGAGCACAAGCATTCCATGGGCAAAGTAAGCCGCTGCAATCCCCGATTTGGTCAGGACGTGTCTCGGATAATCCATTAAGCCCAGTCGAGACTGACTCAACCAGTAGGAGATATCTTGGGCAGAGAGTACACCTAGAACTTGAATCGGTCGTCCCCCTAACTGAGCTGGGGCAAAATCAGCAGGGCCGATATCAATAACTTGAGTGATGCCTAACTGATCAAAGCTTTTTGATAGTAAAGGCTCATTTCGGAGGGCAGCTTCGTAGGTTTTGCTTCGCCGTCTAGATCCACCGAAGACGATGGCAATAGGATCCCGTTCCAAGAGGGGTAGCACCTCTTTAGGTTCCCCAACATTCGAAAAGACTGGAAGTACTTCTAGGGGAAGAGAAGGGCGCAGTTCTTTGAGTTGCTCGCAGGCAGCCTGAGATGTGACAAAGGCACTTTCACTGAGGTGTGCAAGATTACGAGCAATCCAGCGCTGTGGCAGCATTGTCCAGAAGCTGGATCGCCAGAACGGGCCACTAGCATAAACCTCGTGAAAAATCGTGATCAGCCGCCGTTCTGTATGAGATTGTTTCCATCGTTGTAGCCCATCTACAAGCCAGCCACATAAGCCACGCTGTGCATAGCCATAACCTGAAAAGTGCAACAATATCAATTCACTGCTAGCCAGTAACTGGGCTAGAGCACTAGCTTCTAACCTCTGAAGCGGTATTACTCCTTCAGAAGGTTTTATTAAGTTTTCTTGAAAGGATGAAACAACTGTTCCCACCTCGTATCCAGCCATACCAAACGGTTTGACAAGAAGGGATGCGTAGTCCCCAACGCCACTGATTAGAGGGGGATATGCAGGAGTAATTTGAGTAAGCTTTTGTGACAATATCTTACCTAAATAAAACTCATTTCCCAAAGCCTTCAATGAGTGTCGCTACCACATCATACTCAGAATTTATCCTTAAAATATCCTGTTCTGTAAGTATTTCTTGTGCTGGACAATGTAGGACATGGAAGTGATGAGAAATGACTTTTTCATAGGGGTTCCTTTCGACACAAAATTTATAATATGGATGGGTATAGGTGCCTTGAATTCCATGCCGGGATATGATCATAGAATTTGCGTCCTCGTTTTAGGTCTCTTAGGATTTGCTTGGGAAAGCCGATATCATTCCACTAAATCTCCAGTTTGAAGTTCGTAACTCTTTTGATTAGCTAGATATTCATAGAGACGATGATATGCACTGCTCCAGCTATGCTGAGTGAACTTATTTGTGTTATCTGAACTGTTAACAGTATTCGTTCTGACATTTAGAGGTGAGCTGATAAATCTACAAATTGCTGAAACGAAGCTTGTTAAATCGGTGGCCGGTACTATAACTGTATTATTTCCTGCGACCTCTGGAAGGGATCCTCGATCTGAACAGACCACAGGAGTACCGCACATCTGAGCCTCTAGCACGGGCAAACCAAAACCCTCATAAAGCGAAGGAAACAATAAAACACTAGCAGTTGTGTATAGAGCAGCCATATCTTCACGGGCAACATAAGGCAGCACATGAAGCGACTCCCCGAAATTAAGTTGTGCAGCCTTGGCCGCGAGTGGTGCTTCTAGATCGCCCACCAGCACAAGGTGGACATCAGGGTGGCTCTGGCGAAGCAAAGCAACAGATTCTAAAACAATCCCCCGGTTTTTATAAAAGTTCCGTCCAACGTGCAGTACAAACGGTGCTTGGTCCGGCAGATGATATTTTTTTCGCAACGCTGCACAAGCTTCGGGGGATGCTGGCTGCATCGGCTGAAAGACAGCATTGTGAATCACTTCCACACGATCGGGATCCACCTTTGACAGTTCGAGCAGGTCGCGGCGGGTGGCATGAGAAACACAGATAATCTGATCTACTTGTGCAAGTTGGTAGAGGATTCTTCTCATGAGCAACTTGCCCATGCGTGAAGGGCGAAACCCCTCCAAACGACCCGCCTCAGCCAGATAGGGAATCATGTCATGGACAGTAACAATCGAACGGCGATAACGGATCAGAGGTAAGTAGATGCAGTTACCAGGATCCACAACATGGACAATATCAGCTCTGCGCCCCAGCAGCATCAAGGGAGTGACCACAAATCGGTCAAGGTTGAGTGCTAACTTTCGCAGCCAACCGCGTAGAGGCAACCGTGCAAACAGAGAGGAGCCACGCCATTCAACAACCTTCGCCCCAGTTTGTCGTGCTGCTTCAATCAAGAGCTCGCCATACCCAATCATGCTGCGTTGATCAGCGGCGCGAGCATTGGTGAGAATGGCAATGTATAAGTTCATAGTACTGCGAGCGAATCCAAAGTCATATTTCGCCAGTCAAATTATTGGATGGGAGTGAAAAAATGATTTTGCGGGGACAATTTTATCGGGAGTTTTTGATAACCAAAATTTCGGAGCCATACTTCAACACTTGACTCTGATCCTTCAGAGTTGAAGTCAGAAATTTCTACTAAGATATCAGGCTTATCCCGAATAATTGTTTTTTCTCCACCTTTAAGAACCTCAAGTTCGTGACCCTCAACATCAATCTTAATAAAGCAAACATTATCTAAGTTAAACGAATCAATTGTTCTCATTGGAATCTCTAGTTCACGACATTCATCAAAACGTTCCAAAGTATTTCTAGTCTCAATTGTAGAGAAGCCAGTCAGTTCAAGGGATCCCATTTTAGGTATACGGAGTTTGGTTGTTCCACAGGAACTAGAGAGTGCAACCGCATGAATGACCATACCCGGTAATCTTTTTATAAGCACAGCGGCAGATTCAGGATTAGCCTCGAATGCTATACATTCTTTTGTCAATCGTGAGAGATGCCACGAATAAAGGCCATAAGCAGCCCCGACATCAAGTGCAATCCCATCAGATCTGATGATTTTTTGTAATTGAGTTACCTCAGGTTCACTTGAATAACGAGCTGTTATCCCAATCAGATTCATCAGGAGCGGATCTCCAATGATCTTTGCAAGTGGCTTAGCCAAGCGCAGTAGCAACCAGTGGGGATTTATATATCGCTGAAGCTTATTCATACTTTATGAGAAAGAACTCTAAGAGTTAAAGAAGAATTATTGATTCCAGCGACGATCAGCTCTTAACGGTGAAGATTTCTGTACAAAAACCGCATCTACTTGAGCTAAAGCTCGATCGAGTGGCCTCCTCGTCATTCCAACAAAATCATACAGCACTAAACCTTCTTTCTCAAGGAAGCAAACAACATCTGCAAATTCTGGAACTGATCCTTTCAAGGTTGCAATTAGACTTGTCTCAACGATCAAGAAATCTATTGATTTCAGTCTATTACCCATGCCACGAAGTACTGATAGCTCTGCACCTTGTACGTCGATCTTTACTAAAGTGCGACGTTGTTCAACAGGAAATAGTGAGTCAAAACGAACTATCGGCACAGAATAAGTTGAAGCTATATCTACTGAGCCAATCTCATCAAACATTGATGAGCCACTGATCTCAGGCCGAACTTTAATTTCTATCATGCCTTCTTGTTCACCAAGCGCAACTTGATGGATATCGGCATCCAGTTTTTTAGACCATTTCTTCATGTAAGGCAAGCTTTCATTTGTTGGATCAATTAAATGATATTTTGCGTTCGGAAATGCATTGTAAAGCCATGGCGTTCCGTAAGCTACACCGACATCGAAGATAACCTCTGGAATTAGATTGAAGTTGTAAAGGCATCTACTAAAGCGATCAAAAGAGGGAACGACAGTTTCTTGAGCAATTGTCTGACCAAACTTCTCAAGCTGAGAGTTAACCAGTTTTTTGAAATAACCTAAGAGAGGTATGCTTTTTTTGATCATTATTAGAAGAATCATCCTAAAACTCAACACCTGCTTCACGTAGCTGTTTCCTAAGTCGAGCATTCTCCCGCTCTGCTAGTTCAGCTCACGTTTTTCTGTTTCTGTGGGTGTAAGGATCAAGATTTTTTTCTGGTTTTCTTCTGGTGTATACAACCACAGCCTGCTTGATTGCTCCAAAGGTAAGACTCAAGGCTTACAGTTTCTATCTCAAGAGAGGGATCCTAAAAGTGACACCACCTAAACCACCCCAGCCATGCGCTGAAAACTCTGAGAATGAGTCAGCAAGTCCTGATAGCTGCCTTGCGCTACCACCCGCCCCTGCTCCAGCTCCACAATCCAATCACACTGCTCCACTGTGCTGAGCCGATGGGCAATCATCAATATCGTCAGATCCTGACTCAAGCTATTGATCGCAGCCATCACCTCCTGCTCAGTCGCATTATCCAAAGCACTGGTCGCTTCATCAAACACCAGCACATCCGCCTGCTTATACAACGCCCTGGCAATGCCCACCCGCTGCCGTTGTCCACCACTCAACCGGATCCCGCGCTCCCCCAAAGTTGACCAGTAGCCATCGGGGCGACTCTCGATAAACTCCGCAATTTGAGCCTGCTGTGCCGCCCACCGAACGCGCTCCAAATCAATCTCTTTTTTGGGCAGCCCCAAAGCAATGTTCTCCGCGATGGTCGTATCCGCCAAAAAAATATGTTGAGGGACGTGAGCGATAGTCCGCTGCCAGGCCCGACGTCGTTCGCCATCAATGGGCAGACCATCCACCAAAACCTCACCAGTGCTGGGATCCAGTAAACCCATCAGGAGATCTAGAGTGGTACTTTTGCCACTGCCCGTGGATCCGACAAACCCGACACGGGATCCCTTGGGAATCTTAAAAGTCACATCTTGCAAAACCCAGGGCTGGCCTTCTCCATACCGAAAGCCCACACCCCGAAACTCGATCGCAGACTTCCATACCAAGGGTGGGGGGGAGGGCAACAAAAACAGTGGATCAATCGGCTGCTCCAAGAGATTCAACACGTCCTCAGCGGAGCTTTGATCCCCTCTAATAAGTACCCAAGCTGCAAAACTCTGATTCAAAACTGGCATCAACCGCTGTGCCCCCAGTGCCAAAGTGCCTAACAAGGGCAACGCCAATGCCCCACCCCCTGGTTGACGACTTAACCCATAGGCCAAGCCCGCGATCAGAAGCATTCCTAACGCTTCCACTGCATTGCGCGGGCTACTGACTAAAAAGGTATTCTCTTCCTTTGCTTTGCGGAAGGGCCAATCTGCCCGACGATAAAGCTCACAGTAGAAAGGCTGACTATTGTCCAACAAGATATCCCGAATGGCCCCGGATCCCTCTTGCATTGCCTTGAGCTTTAAGTTGAGAGTGCGGCTAATAATTTGGCTATTGCGAGCCAATCGGCGACGGGATCCAACCATGATCAAAAGATAGATGCTGCCACACCCAAAAAAGGCAACCATAGCAATCAGAGGCTCGATCAGCAGTAACGCTACTACAATCGCCACCCCTGAAACCAGGGAACTGACTAGCATCAAGACCTGAGTCAACGCTGTCGTCACTGTGGTAATTTTTTCAACGGATCCGAGCAGTTCACTGCTATTGCGCGATACATGGACTCGGTATGGCTGATAAATTGTCCGTCGATAAACCTCTACTGCAAAGCCATGCCCAACCTGTTGGACAAAGTTTTTGGATACCCACAGCACCCACAGCTTCATTGCTCCAGCCCCCAGCGCCGCGAGGGCAAACGCCACCGTTAGGGGTAACACCAACTGATCACCCGTGGTCAGCCCCACCACCCTGGCCAATTGAGCCGCTAATGGATACTCAAACACCCGCTCTGGTGACACAATCACGGCCAAAAAGGGTAAAACAGCCCCCAAGGTCATGCCTTCGGCTAGACCACTCATAACCATCAACACCGCCAACCCCGGCAGTTGCCACCGCTGGCGGGGAGTTAGATGCTCCCAGATCCGTCTCAAGACAGATGTGATACTACCATTCGGTCTGGGGGGTACAGGGTTGGAATGGGGCATGAGGTGAGTTGAGTATTCCAGCCAAAGATGTAAACGCTAAAGCCCTTACAGGCGATGCCACGTAAACGACTCCTTCGATGAGTTCCGCCTTTATTCGCTCAGGCATGGCCGCATAGCGGCGCTCAAACTCACGACGGGTGAGGCGATCGCCACTTTCCAGAATCGGTAGCTCACGCAGGGGGGGCTGCTGATACTCATGACCAGATCTCCTACCTGGGTCGGATTCCATCAAGTCCATCATAGGTCGGACATCTGAGCGCCCCTATTCTTGCCGGGGTTGTGTGCTTCGAATCGCTGTGATATCGCCTGTACCCCACCCAAGCCTCAAAGATTCTCCACCGCATCTGCATAGCTGTAGACTTTAAATCACTCACAGGGGATCTTAAGGCTTACAGAAAATAGACACAGGGATCCCTGCCACACCCAGTGCATCAAAACACCACCTGACTTCTGGGTAGGGTGGAGGGACTGAGATCCGAAGACCGTCAAAGCCCAACTCCATGCTGAGATCTAAACTAATTCGATTGATTTGACAGTTACTTCAACTGCTGGATTGGAACATAGCACAAGAAACATCGTTGCGGGCTGGTCATTTCTATGTTTACAAGACAAGCTTCTACCTGAGGGCAGCGAATCCTTTCACTCCATAGGCACTGTAGCCGCGTGAGGCTCGAAAGGTATACTCGCTAACTGAAGGGTTCTGGTGAGGGTTAACAACTTTGCTCGCATTTTGCCACAAATCATCTTTGGCCACCTTAACCTCGTAGTTCCGTTCTCCAATCTTATGGATGTGGTACCATTTTGACTCTTGGCACTCGCTGCACCAGAACTCTTCAATCCACTCGCCAACTAGAGGAACAACCTTGTAGGCCGACATCACAAGACGGGAAGTTTTGATCCCCATTCCCCGCACCTGCAACTGGCCCGCCGAATCCGCGAAAAGAGGATATTTGGGGCTAACGCTGTCTAGAAAGCAGCCGTGAATGGGGCAGAATATCTGTCGCCGCTGTGAGCGCTTGCGATTGCGTGCAGACCGAGTCGTTACGGGATCTCCAACCATAGAGTTGGCATTCATTGAAAGGAACTCCTCAAGTAAGCAACTCAACACTCAACATTTTGGGAGGCAAAGGTGATTTTGAAGCCCACCTCCGCAACCGAAGAGAAATCTAACATGACTTTTCAGGTTTGACCCATTGGAAGAATCACCACAGGAGATCGCTTGAAGGCGGGAATATCCGACTGGGGATCCTCGGGGGGGGCGGATCAGGTGGTTGGCTTCTGGATAGAACATCAGCACCGAGCCAGGTTTGATTGGGCCGAAGAGAATCTCGATCCCCTCTAGATATCCAGCTAGCCCCTGCACCCGCACCCGTTGGTGCTCCTGTAGATCCGTTAGATCCAGCAGCCCTAATCGAAATAACTATAAGGGGCTACAAGTAAGGGGCTACAAGTGACAAGCTGCTCTAAAGCTTCTATCAACTCTGCCTCTAGAGCTTGATCCTCTAAACGGAGAATCAGGCGCGGGATCCGCAATGAAGCCGTCACGCGCCCACCGTCAAAATCCAACCACACCAACTGGCGAAATTGGCGGCAGCAGCCCCCCATTTCTGGGCCAATCCCTCTAGCTCGGTCACCGTAGGCAAACGATCTAGAGTGATCTCTACAGCTGCTGTACTTAACGGCGCTAGTTGAGCTGCATTCGGGGCATTGCACCCCGAGCATTCTTTGGAAGCTTAGAGGTCATATGCTAGTTCAGCATGACTTGCGATGCACTACCAGATTATCGATGGCAACAGGTTCAATCTCCTCTGCAAGAGCAAAGCCCAGTACTTGAGCGTAGAAGTAAAGCTCTGCCTCCAAAGCCCGTTTGATGTTGGCCGCCTGTCGAAAGCCGTGTTGTTCCCCCTCAAAGGGGACATAGGCCACCGGCAACCCCTTGGCCCGCAGCGCTTCTACCATGGCCTCCGCTTGGTTGGGGGGCACAATCGCGTCTTCTAAGCCCTGAAAGAAAATAACCGGGCAATTGAGGCGATCCAAATGATGAATGGGAGAACGAGCCCGGTAGAGATCCTGTCGCTCTGGGTAGGGGCCGATCAGGCCATCCAAGTAACGAGATTCGAACTTATGGGTATCTTGGGCCAGGGCTTCCAGGTCGCTAACCCCGTAGTAGCTGGCACCCGCTTTGAAGGTGTCGTGGAAAGTCAGGGCAGCCAGCGTAGTATAGCCCCCTGCACTGCCCCCATCGATCATCAGCCGCTCCCCATCCACCTTGCCCTGGTCTGCTAAGAATTTCGCCCCATAGATACAATCCTCCACATCCACCAGACCCCATTTCCCCTTCAGGGCATCTCGATAGGCCCGTCCATAGCCCGTACTACCGCGATAGTTCACATCCAAAACCGCAATCCCCCGGCTGGTCCAGTATTGGATCCCTAGGTTCAGCACCGCCGCTGTTGCCCCGGTCGGCCCCCCGTGACTTTTCACCAAGAGAGGAGGTTTTTCACCAGGGGGAGCCACGAAATCTTGATTTTGGGGTGGATAAAAGAAGGCGTAGGCCACTGCATCTGCCCCGGTCGGAAAAGCAATGGTCTCTGGGATCGACACATAGCCGGGATCCACCACCCAGCTGTTGGAGCGGGCCAGTACCTGAACTTGTCCAGAACGTAGCTCTAAACAGACCAATGCCACCGATTCCGTCGGGGATCCGGCCAAGAACACCGCTTGCTCCCCACTCACCTGCAAACCGCTGATCTGGGTATAGGGCAGCGGGATCCCTTGCAACTGTCCTGAATCCGGATCCAGGTAAGCCAGATGGGAAAGCCCGTCTTGCTCATAGCGGGCCAGAAGACGCCCATCGCCACAAAAGCCGTAGGTGCTCATGCCAAACACCCACTGGGGTTCTCCAAACTCCGCCTCCATGGGACACAGCGGCTGGACAGGCTCGGGCTGACTAGGATCCCAGCGGTAGAGATTCCACCAACCGGAGCGGTCCGAAACAAAGTACAGGATCCCCTGCGGTGACCATTGGGGTTGAAAAATCGATTCGTTCCGGCCACCGGCCACTTTTTGAGGATCCCCTAATGTCCCGTCTGGAGCCACTGCTGCCCACCAAAGTTCTGTTCCATCCCAGGGCATTTGCGGGTGATCCCAGGTCAGCCACACTAAGGCCTGACCATCAGGACTAAGGCGCGGGTTGGCGTAGAAGTCGTGTCCAGAGGTCAGAATCTGCTGGGATCCGCTCTCCAAGTCAATGGAAACAAGGGTGTTTTGCGGCTCTCCCCCCTGACTGTGATCCTCCCGTACACAGAGGATGCGCCTGCGCACCCGATCCACCACACCATCGGCGTAGCGGTAGGGACCTGCTTCCGTCAGCGGCTGGGGATCCGAACCCGGGATGAGGCGGTAGAGCCGTTGGTCGGCAAAATTGCAAAAATAAACAATCCCCTCCGACACCCAGTAGGCTCCGCCCCCGTACTCATGCACGCGGGTTCGCACGTTGAAGGGAGCAGGCGTCAGTTCTGTCAGGATCCCATCCGTAGAACGCCGGATCAACACATTGCGCCCCTCCTCCTGGGGACGACCCTCTGTCCAGTAGAGATTGCCTTGATCCCAATGGGCCTGACCCAAGCGGAGGGATCCCGCTACAACCAGATCAGATGTAATCGGGGATCGCCAGGATCCATAGCTGGCTTGCTCAACCATGAGAACCGCTCCTGCTGCTAGAGCAATCCTAAGGGATCCCGTTGCAGACCTGCGCTGCTCCACTGCTGCTGGCGATGCGGTTACGCCTCTTTTGTCACTCTAGGCAGAGGAGAACAGGATTGAGGTAGACATCCAAGGCCATCGGGATGAATTTAACTTCTCGATGAGTCGGGATAGACCTATCGATAGTTCAGGAATAGTATAAACTCTCAACCAATTCGCAAGATTACTCAAATAGTTCCAAGGCTCAATCAGCAAATGCAGGTTGTTCAATTGGCTCTTCCAACTCTTTCCCTCTTCCCACCTCGGATTGTTCCTGAATTCCTCCCTAGATTCTTCTTCTCTAGATCTTGTCTTATTCTTCCGGTCCCCATCACAGATAAAGCTGACAAGCAGTAGAGCCTGATACACCAGCTCCCACCACTTCTCGATATCCTGATAATGGGTTAGCCGGTAGTCAGCCCAGCCCAGCTCATCTTTAGAGCTGATTTATAAAGAGGGAATTAAGCTGCCAGTCGTTTCACCATTAACCGCAGCAATGAACCGTAAATCATCGCCTCGCTCACCTCTGTATACAACTCGTAGTCCTTACTCAGTCGTCGAAACC
>NZ_JAFIRA010000042.1 GCF_022848905.1 Thermostichus vulcanus str. 'Rupite' | reverse complement strand
CTCAGAGCAAGAGCGAGAACTCTACGAGAAGCTGCAACAAGTCCAATCCTACGATCCCCGCGCGGCCTTGAAACTTTAACTCTTGAGGGGTAGTGCCTCCGGCACCCTGTCGGAACCGGGGAGCTAGAACGGGGTCGTGCGGTTCCCGCTGCACGACAGCATTGCGTAGACCGTAGGTTGTTCCTAGCCACGGGGTGTTGTCCCATTCTGAGCTGAATTGACTACGTCTGTGTTTGATGTATGACTGCCGTTGCCCAACCTATACCGCTTTGGTCTTTAGCCCTGTCTGAACCGGGTCAGGAATTTGGCCCCACGCAGCTTAACGTGCTCTCAGGAAGGATTCCTACAGGTTTACAGGGATCCCTGTATCGCAATGGGCCGGGTCAATTGCAGCGAGGGGGAGAGCGGGTGGGCCACTGGTTTGATGGGGATGGAGCGATTTTGGCGGTTCATTTCCGGTCAGGTCAGGCGACGGGGCTCTACCGCTATGTGCAAACTGCTGGTTATCAAGCGGAAGAACAGGCGGGACGTTATCTCTTTGGGGGATATGGAATGCGGGCCAAACGGCTGGGACAAGCCCCCAAAAATGCTGCCAATACCTCGGTGCTGGCTTTGCCGGATCGGTTGCTGGCCCTCTGGGAAGCGGGATCCCCTCACCAACTGGATCTTCACAGCTTAACCACCCAAGGTTTGGATCTTCTGGGGCAATCGGGCACCTTACCCGCCTACTCCGCCCATCCCAAACGGGATCCCCTGACGGGAGAGATTTACAACTTTGGGGTGGAATTGGGCCCAAATGGGATCCTGCACCTGTATCGCAGCGATGCCCAGGGTCGGATCCAAGCCCATACCCGTCATCCCTTGCCAGGACTGCCCTTGATTCACGATTTTGTTTTGGCGGGGCGCTATCTGGTCTTTCTCGTACCGCCTGTGCGCCTCAATCCCTGGCCGGTGCTGGCCACCCTAAAAAGCTACAGCGATAGTCTCTACTGGGATCCCGGTCAAGCGACGCAGGTGTGGATTTTTGACCGCCAGACCCTACAACCCATCAGCCGCAACGAAATGGAACCGGTCTTCCAGTGGCATTTCGGCAATGGCTACGAAGCTGAGGATGGATCGGTGATCTTCACCCAGGTGCGCTACCGAGACTTTGCCACCAACCGCTATTTGGCAGAAGTGGTGAGCGGCCAAACCCACACCGCTGCTCCGGCTACGCTGTGGCGGATTCGTTTGCATCCCCAGTCAGGGCAGGTCCTAGAAGCAGAGCCTCTCCTGGAACGCCCTTGTGAGTTTCCTACTGTGCATCCGGCCCAGGTGGGGCAACCGCATCAGTATCTCTATCTGCTGCTGCACCGGCCTGAGGTGGATCCCAGCCGCGACATGTTCGGCAGTGTGGGCCGTGTGGAGGTGGAAACCGGATCCCTGCTAGAGGCCCATTTGGGGGAAGGACGTTACCCCAGTGAACCTCTCTATGCTCCCGACGCTGCGGATCCCAGCCGCGGCTGGCTGTTGAGCGTTGTTTTTGATGGCCCTCAGAATCGCTCCGAGGTGTGGATTTGGGATGCTGCTCAACTGGATCGGGATCCCTACTGTCGATTGGCGCTGCCGGAGCGGATCCCGTTGGGGTTCCATGGCACCTGGCGGCCCCACTCCTGAAGGAGCTTAAGGGTCTATTCATCAAATTATCTTGATGTGTATCGGCCGTTCTGGTAGGCTCAAGACGGGGTTCTGTGCTATTCAGGTCAGCAGGCTGGAGTCTTTGAACAGGATCCCTCTTGGGGCGCGCGGAGGGGGGAACCGATGGCGATACGGGTGGGCATCAACGGGTTCGGTCGAATTGGGCGACTGGTTTTGCGGGCTGCCTGGGGCTGCGAAGAATTAGAATTCGTCCACATCAATGAGATCAAGGGTGGGGCGGCAACAGCAGCGCATCTGCTCAAGTTCGACTCTGTGCAGGGTCGCTGGAGTATGGACGTGGAGGGATCCGGCGATCGCCTGCACATTCAAGGCAAAACCCTCACCTTCAGCGAATACAAAACGCCGGGGGAGGTGCCCTGGGCGGATTTGGGTGTGGATCTGGTGCTGGAAAGCTCGGGTAAGTTCGTCAGGGCTACCGAATTGGATCCCTACTTCAAAGCAGGGGTACGCAAGGTGATTGTGGCGGCGCCGGTTAAGGATGGCAACGCCCTAAATATCGTCATGGGAGTCAACGATCATCTGTACGACCCGGCCCAACACTCTCTGCTGACGGCGGCTTCTTGTACCACCAACTGTCTGGCCCCGCTGGTGAAGGTGATTCATGAAGGGATCGGCATTGTGCATGGGGTGATCACCACCGTCCACGACGTCACCAATACCCAAACGATGGTGGATGCTCCCCACAAAGATCTGCGGCGGGCGCGGTCAGCTCTGTTGTCGTTGGTGCCCACCACCACCGGCTCGGCTACGGCCATTGGCCTGATTTACCCCGAATTAAACGGCAAATTGAATGGCTTGGCGGTGCGAGTGCCCCTGCTGAATGCCTCCCTCACGGATGCGGTGTTTGAGGTGAAGCGACCCACCACGGTTGAGGAAGTGAATCACCTGCTCAAAACTTCGGCTGAAGGGGAATTGAGCGGGATCCTCGGCTATGAAGAGCTGCCCTTGGTCTCGGTGGATTTCAAAGGGGATCCCCGCTCTAGCATTGTGGATGGCCCGTCAACGATGGTGGTGGATGGGACGCAGGTGAAGATCCTGGCTTGGTATGACAACGAATGGGGCTATGCCAACCGCATGGCGGAATTGGCCCGCAAAGTCGCCCGCAGTTTGTAGATCTGAGTTAGCAAAGACGATTGGGAACACCTTTGAAACCCCTGGAGAACCCACCATGACCCCTGCCTCGACAGCCCAATCCGCCGCCATTCGCAACTATGCCCTAGTTACTGCTGCCTACTGGGGATTCACCATCACCGATGGGGCAATTCGCATGTTGGTGCTCTTGCACTTTCATAAGTTGGGGTTTACCCCGATTCAAATTGCCACTTTGTTTCTTTTCTACGAGATCTTTGGGGTGATCACCAACTTTTTGGGCGGTTGGATTGGATCCCTGTTTGGCCTGCGGCTGACTCTTTATGGTGGTATTGCCCTGCAAATATTTGGCTTGGTGATGCTGGGCGTACTGAATATGCAGTGGCCGATTTGGGGTCAGGTTACCTATGTGATGGTGGCGCAGGCTTTAGCCGGGATCGCCAAAGATCTCACCAAGATGAGTTCCAAAAGTGCCATCCGGTTGGTGGTCCCTAAAGAAGCCGAATCGCGCCTGTTTCGCTGGGTAGCGATGTTGACGGGATCCAAAAATGCCCTCAAGGGGGTAGGGTTCTTCGTGGGGGCCGCACTCCTGCAAGGGTTCGGGGAACTGTATGGCGAGATCACAGGGTTTCGTATTGCCAATTTCGTCCAAGCGGGTGCTCTGGCTTTGATCTTTTGCTCGGGGATTTTACTGCCGGCGGATATGGGCAAAATTAAGGCCAAGATCCCCTTCAAACAACTGTTCTCCAAAAGCAAAGAGATCAACATTCTCTCGGCGGCCCGTTTTTTCCTGTTTGGATCCCGGGATGTGTGGTTTGTGGTGGCGCTGCCGGTCTTTCTCTACGACAGCCTCGGCTGGACGTTTATGCAGGTGGGTACCTACATGGCCACCTGGGTGATCGGCTACGGCATTGTGCAATTTCTGGCCCCACAACTGTTGGGGAGCAATCGCCCCGGACGGGCTCCCAAAGCCCGCACCATTCAAATTTGGACTTTTGTGCTCACGGGGGTGCCGGCGATTATCGCTACGGCCTTTATGGCCGGGTTGGCCCCCGAACTGGTGATCACGGGTGGGCTGATCCTATTCGGCATTGTTTTTGCCTTTAATTCGGCGGTGCACTCCTACTTGGTGCTGGCCTACACCGAAGATAATGACGTGGCCCTGAATGTGGGCTTTTACTACATGGCCAACTCGGGCGGGCGGCTCCTGGGCACGGTGACCTCCGGTTTGATCTTCCAGTTTTACGGTCTAGAGGGGTGTCTCTGGTTCTCCACGATTCTGATTCTGTTGGCGGGGATCTTCTCCTTGAAGTTGCCAGATCCGAACAAAGGGCCGGTGGAGTGGGTGGTTAAGCCAGGGGATTGACCAGGGGATTGAGAAGACAACTCAGATGAACTCAGATGAGATGAGATAGTAGAGGGGCGAGCAGCATTTTCCCCAGCCTACCTGTAACCTATGAGCCTCCGCACCGTTCCTACCACTCCTTTCTCCGGTCAAAAACCGGGTACCTCTGGCCTGCGCAAGCAGGTGAAGGTATTTCAGCAGCCCCACTACCTGGAAAACTTTGTTCAATCCATTTTTGATGTTCTCGAGGGATCCGCCGGACAAACCCTAGTGGTTGGCGGCGATGGGCGCTATTACAACCGCGAAGCGATTCAGATTCTGCTCAAGATGGCCGCAGCCAATGGCATTGGACAGGTGCTGGTGGGCCAGGGCGGGATCCTCTCGACACCGGCTGTATCCTGCATCATCCGCAAATATGGGGCCTATGGGGGCATTATCCTCTCCGCCAGCCACAACCCCGGTGGCCCGGAGGGCGACTTCGGCATTAAGTACAACATTGCCAATGGCGGCCCTGCCCCGGAAAAGGTCACTGAGGCGATTTACGCCCGCACCCAAACCCTCGATCGGTACCGCATCCTAGAAGCCCCGGATGTGGATCTGGATCGCCTGGGTGAGCAAAACCTGGGATCCCTAAAGGTCAGGATTATCGACCCGGTTACCGACTACCGCGAGCTGATGGAGCGGCTGTTTGATTTCGACTTGATCCGGGATTACTTAGCTTCCGGCTTCCGCATGGCTTTTGATGCCATGCACGCTGTTACCGGCCCCTATGCCCGCGCCATTTTCCAGGGATCTTTGGGGGCACCGGAGGGTAGTGTTCTAAACGGCCAGCCCCTGCCGGACTTTGGGGGTGGTCACCCGGATCCCAACCTGGTGTATGCCCATGAGCTGGTGGAGTTGCTGTTTGGGGAGAATGGCCCCGATTTTGGCGCTGCTTCCGACGGGGATGGGGATCGCAACATGATTTTGGGGCGCAAGTTCTATGTAACCCCTAGCGACAGTCTGGCAATATTGGCAGCCAATGCCCAGCGGGTGCCAGGGTATCGAGACGGATTGGCCGGGATCGCTCGTTCGATGCCCACCAGTCAAGCAGCGGATCGGGTGGCGGCCAAGCTGGGGATCCCTTGCTATGAAACCCCGACGGGCTGGAAATTTTTCGGTAACCTCCTGGATGCGGGCAAAGCCACCCTCTGCGGGGAAGAAAGTTTTGGCACCGGCTCTAACCATGTGCGGGAAAAAGATGGCCTCTGGGCGGTGCTGTTTTGGCTGAATATCCTGGCGGTACGGCGGCAATCGGTGCAACAGATCGTCCAAGAACACTGGCAGACCTACGGGCGTAATGTCTATTCTCGCCACGACTATGAGGGCATTGATGCGGTGGCTGCCCAAGAGTTGATGGAGAACCTGCGCCTGTCTCTCCCCAGTTTGGTGGGGCAATCTTGGGGATCCCAAACGGTGGAGTACGCCGATGACTTCAGCTACACGGATCCGGTGGATGGTAGCACCAGCAGCAAACAGGGGATCCGCATTGGGTTTGTCAATGGATCCCGGATTGTCTATCGTCTGTCTGGAACCGGTACGCAAGGGGCAACGCTACGGGTTTATTTGGAGCGATTTGAGCCGGATCCCGCCAAGCATGGGCTAGATCCGCAAGTCGCCCTGGCCGAGCACATTCAACTGGCGGATCAGCTGGCGCAGATCCGGGCCCGTACAGGCCGTCAGCAGCCGGATGTGATCACTTAAAGCCGGTATTGGGGCAACTGCTGAGTGTTTGAGTGTTGCTCAATGCACCCGTATTGATTTCTCGTGGGGATCGACTTCTCCGGATGCGGGGGATGATTTCCTAATCGATTGTGGGATGAATGCGAATGCAAAAGCATCCCAGGCTTTGATAAGGCGGTTGAGGCAAGCTTCGACTACCGAAATGGAGGCTGTTTTAGCCCAGGCAATCCCCAAAAAGCTGCACCGACTCATCGCTTACCATCGGGATAAAGCCGGTTTAATCCCTTGCGGGCGGCGGCATGGGCATCAAGGGTCGCATCCATTTTCAGGATCTTGCGGTAAACCTGTTCAGCACGGGCCACTTCCCCCTCCTGTTCCAATTTCTCCCCCAATTTGAGCAAGCTTTGGACTGAGAGATCGGCCATCGGATCCTGAATTTGCCGCAGTTCCTCCAGACGCTCTTGCACCATGGGTCGCAACATCAGGGTTCGATCCAGATCCAACACCTCGCGGTAATAGCGCTGGGCCTCTTTGAGGTTGTTCTGTTCGTCATAAGCTTCCGCCAGTTGCAGGGCCAACTCAGCCGTGGGTTCATCTTTGAATTGCCGATGCAGTTGGCTTAAGCGGCGGGCAAAAGGGGATCCCTGCTGCGGGTTTTTTAGATCGGGGGCATGTTGAACCGGCAAATAGGTTGTTTCCTCGCCAGATTTTTCAGGGACAGCGGCAGATTCTTCTTTGTGAGGGCGAATCGGGGTTTGACGGCTGATGCTTTTCGGGTCGATGGGGGTGGGCTTATAAACCCAAATCGGCTGATCCGAGGGGGTGGGTGGGGGAGTAGGGCGAGGAATCGGCTGGGGCAGGGGAATGGTTTTGCGGTCGGGGGACTCGGCGGGTAGCTGCTTGAGCTGCTCAAGAGTACTGGGGGGTTTGGGCGCTTGAAACTGAATCTCTTTGCGCTCTTGAGATAACTCTCGATATAGAGAAGCCAACTGGGTATAACCGGCTTCTTCATAGGCAGTGGCAAGCCAACGGGCATTCTCTGCGCTGGGATCCCCGCGATACGCACGTCGGAGTAGCTGTAAAGCCGTGCCATAGTTGCGTTCTCGGATAGCCGCCTGTCCCAAACTGGCGGAGTTGGCTCCGGTGGTATCGCTAGCCATATTTCCCCGTAATGTCTTCTGTGCGCTGATGATAGATCAGTTCTTCCAAGCCAGCTACTTGGAGCATCATTTGCAACCGGATCCCTAGCGATAGCATAACCTTGCGACCCCAAGCGTTGCGAACCTGGATAAGCCTTTTCTGGCTCCCTTGGAACCCATGGGGGGATGCTCAGAGGATTCGTGCTCAATTTCCCTTCTCAAGCGGTTATTCTTCGGGTTAGGTTGTAGCCAATTCCGTTACCGGTTTGCAGGCTTTGACACGTTTTTTCCACTGGCACAGACATGATTCAACATTTTCGAGATCGACACCCCATGGGCAGTTTGCTCACGGATCTGTTGCGTGTGGAAGAGGGGATTTACATCGTCAAGGCGCAGGTGATAGTGAACAACACAGTGTTGGGCAGTGGCATCGCTGGATCCAATACAGTGGAAGAAGCGGAAGATGCCGCCTTGAAACGAGCTCTAAACCATGCGGGTTTTGGTCGCCCATCAATGCCGCTGGGTTTGGGAATGGATCCCTCTGGAAGATCCGCTTATCTGCCAACTCCCGATTTAGCTAACGGACACGCTAGCTCCTTACCGATTGCCCCTGAGCCTATTCCGGCCCCCATTAAAACAGCCCCCATCAAAACAGAACCAACCCCCTCCCCAGGATTGCCGGGGTTGACGGAATCTGGGGCGGATATGGATGATCTTTCCGATATCATTGCCCAAACGGATGTGGAATTGCAGCGTATCGGCTGGAGCAACAAAGAAGGGCGGGAATTCTTGGAAAGCCGCTTCCACAAAAAATCTCGTCACCAATTGACCGATACCGAACTGCGGGAGTTTCTCCGCTACCTGAAGCAGCAACCGCCTCGCCTGAACCGTGAATCTGGCTTTTAGTCCGGGATCCTGCTAAATCGCAAATCGAATCACAAATTGAATCAGGTCAAAAAAGGCCAAACCCCATCCGACCTTCTAGAGGCACAAGGTTATGACAAACCAGTTCGGCTTAGGGGGCACCGACAATGACCGTCGTGTCTTCCATCGTTTTCACCACATTTTCTCCCCCTTCGGAGAGCACCACCCGCCGCTCCCGGGCTGAGACACCCGCCACATTCGCTGTTTGATAATCCTGTCCAGCCTGTACCACGGAAGGCACAGTTCCTGGGCCGGAAATGAGGGCAAAGGATTCACTCCCGATTTGCACAATGCCAGAAACCTGTACACTGCGAGCAAAGGCAGCCGGATCCGGAGTAGGGGTGGGAACCGGAGTGGCTACAGCAACGGGGGCACCATTGCCATTGCCCTCTCCAGGGGGAGACAAAACCGGAGGGGGCGGCAGAGGTGGCAGCGCAATTTCTGGCTCAGGGGTGCGAATATTTTGGGGCACAAAGGGATCCACGCGACCGGCCCCACTCAAAGCTCGCTGGGTCTCTTGCTCCCGATCCACCGGTGGAATCAGGCTAGAAGCAGCTTGGGTGGTTTGCAACAAAGAGGGCACAGGGGGAGGAGCAGGCTGATCCGGCGCGGTCTGGCCAAAACCCGATGGTAAATTCACCGTTTGTTGCTGGGCCAGAGTTTGCATTTGGCTGGCTCCCCGGGCCAAGGTGGCGCTCATATCCTGTTCCCAAGCGCCTGAGGCATTCAGCCGCATGATTACGGGGCTGGCCCCACCCCGAGATTCCACCCAAATTTCAGCTTCTTGGTCACTGAGCCAGCGGGAGCTAATCACACGGGATCCCTGGGGCAACAGGGGCTGAATCGCCAGTTCAGCTTCAGGAACAGCCCGTTCGTTGGCCAGAGCCAGGGGTAAACGCGGAGCCAAGAACAGGATCCCTCCTGCCGATAGTAGGCCGATAGCAAGATAGGACAGTTGGCGAGTCGGTAAAGATTTCAGCATAAAGACCACCGGGAAAGAGCCTCGTGCCTTGTGCCCTTGAGCTTAGGGCGCCTTCTCTACCTAAAATACCCAAAATCCCTCTAGCGGGGCTAAGAGGTGGCCCTTTTCCACAACTGGAATGGACTGGTTTTTGCCTGAATTTGTCTAGCAAGGGATCTCTAAGCCAATTCTCCATACCCACTCTCGTCAAGCCAACCTGCCAAGCCCAAAAGAAATCTGCCATACTGAGAGTGTGTAAACAATTATTAAGACTAATTAAGACTATGGCTGCTCCGGCTCTGGATCCCGTCAACCCCGCTCGCTTACAACAGATTGCTCAGCAACTACAAAGCCAACGGCCTGCTGACCGCATGGTGGCGTTGGCCCATTTGCGCGAGGTTCCAGATGAAGATGCGGTGCCTCTGATTCTGCAGGTGGTGGATGATGAAAACCTACAGGTGCGGTCTTTTGCGGTTTTTGCCCTGGGGGTGAAGCAAACAGAAGCTTCCCTACCGAAGCTGCTGGAAATTTTGACTCAGGATCCGGACTACGGGATCCGTGCCGATGCGGCAGGTGCGCTTGGATATTTAGAAGATCCGCGGGCTTTTGAGGCTTTGGTACGGGCCTTTTATGAGGATGTGGAATGGCTGGTGCGCTTCAGTGCAGCGGTGGCCCTGGGCAACTTGAAGGATCCCCGTGCTTTTGAAGTGCTGATACGAGCTTTGGATGCCCCGGAGGTGTTGCTACAGCAGGCGGCTATCGCGGCATTGGGGGAAGTGGGGGACTTGCGGGCCCTAGATCGCATTCTGGAATTTGCCCAATCGGAGGATTGGCTGGTACGGCAACGGCTGGCCCAAGCTTTAGGAAATTTACCCTCTGCCAAGAGCCTTTCTGCTCTCAACTACCTCTCCAAGGATCCGCACGACAGTGTGGCAGCCGCAGCTCTAGACTCTTTACGCCGCTTGCAAAACAGAGGTGTGTTGGAGTGAAGCGGGAATGTCGGAGGCAGGTGTGACTCGTGCCGCTTTGATCGTGGCGGCTTTGGTATTTTCTACGTTGCTAGGGCCGCGGGTAGCGTTGCCTTGCGTGGCGGGGGTGGCGCTGTTGATCCTGGAGCAGGTGGCTTTGGGTGGGCGGCTGTCTGGCCTATTGGGAGCCTGGCTGGATTGGGCTTCGCCACAGTATCGACAACGGGTGATTCGTCATGAGGCCGGGCATGTGGTAGTGGCTCATTTGCTCGGGATCCCGTTGCTGGGGTATGTGCTTAACCCGTGGCAAGCCTTTTTGCGGGGGATCCCTGGCTATGGCGGAGTAGAGTTGGATCTGGCTCCTATGCAGCGGTGGCAAACTGAAGGGGGGATCCCATGGGGAGATGTGGATCGCTACGGCACCTTCTGGATGGCGGGGGCAGCGGCGGAAATGTTGCACTATGGCCAAGCCGATGGGGATGCGCAGGATCGGCAGCAGGTGATCCGGCTGTTGTCAGGGATCCCCTCCGTTCAACCTTTGGGCACCTCCGCAAAAATAAAGGCCCAACTGAATCGGTTTCTGCGCCAGAGCCAAGCCCTTTTGCAAGCTCATCCTGAAACTTACGCAGTTGCAGTTCAGCAGCTGGAGCAGGGATCCCCTTGGCCAGATTGCGTCGCCGCTATAGCCGCTAGCTTGGAACAGGAAACCGCTCAAGAGGTCTAACGCTTGCCCGGACAGGCTGAGCAGGATCCCGTTGCCGCTTGCTGATACACTGTGACATACGAAAAAACAGAAGCCTGGGATCCACATCATCTTACTGTTACTGCCCCTGCTTTTTGTGGGATCCCTTTTCTTCGCTGTCCCCTACGGAGGATCCCCTCTTGCGTCCCATCCTGATCGCTGGTAACTGGAAAATGCACAAGACTCAGGCTCAAGCCCGCGAGTTTTTGAGAGAGTTTGGCACTGCCCTACAGTCGTCTTCCCAGGACTCCGTCCCACTGACGCGAACAGTATCAGAGCGGCAGGTGATTCTGTGCGTGCCATATACAGACTTGGCTGTGGTGGTGGAGCAAACTCAGGGATCCGGCATAGCGGTGGGTGCGCAAAACCTTCACTGGGAAGATCAAGGGGCCTTTACGGGGGAAATTTCTGGCCCAATGCTGGTGGAATTGGGAGTGCGTTATGTGATTGTTGGCCACAGTGAACGGCGGCAGTATTTCGGCGAGAGTGATGAAACGGTCAATCAACGCCTGGCAGCAGCGCAGCGACACGGCCTTATTCCCATCCTGTGTGTCGGGGAAAGCAAGCACCAACGGGATCAAGGGTTGACAGAATCCTGGATTCTTGAGCAATTGGATCGCGGCTTGGCCGGTATTGATCTGGAGCATTTGGTGATCGCCTACGAGCCGATTTGGGCCATTGGTACGGGAGAAACCTGTGCAGCCCAGGAGGCTAACCGTGTGATTGGATTGATTCGCCAACATGTCGGCCAGGCGCATCTATCGATTCTGTACGGTGGCTCCGTGAAAGCCAGTAACATTGATGAGATCATGGCTCAACCCCAAATTGACGGGGTTTTGGTGGGGGGAGCCAGTCTGGAACCGAAAGAGTTTGCCCGGATTGCCAACTACCAAGCCTTGGCCACAGCCTAAATCCAAATCCAGAGCCTCTGGATCCCAGGGTTTCGGTGAGCCTGGAAACTCAAGGGATCCGACATCTGCTATGGTGCATGGGGGTTGAGTTCTCCTGCACAAGCGTTATTGCTACGCAACGCTTTGCGAATGTGAGGTGATGTTCATGTCTCCCGTGCTGTGGCAAGCGATTGGGTATGCCTGTGGGATTTCGCTGGGAATCCTGGTGTTAGCAGGCTTGGTGAATCTTCTCATGCGGCGCTTGGAGCAGCAGCCTGAATCCTCTCGCGTTAGCGGAGGCAATGGTAGCCTAGTGTGAACAGGGTAGTCCTGGTTCTAAGGTGGAGTCCCTAGAGCGACGTTCGGAAGCACCTGAGGATCTAGAAGGCTTCCAGATTCGTCCCACACCACAAGAGCAAGAGGGGAGCTAAAAGCCTTTTCCTGAAATAGAGGTTTTCCAGGAATGTACTGACCTCATGCTAACCTTACCAGCTTTATGAACATGGAAAAATTAAACCAGATGACAACCTTGCCTCGAAGGGCTCAAATCCCAATTCCCGACGCAGACATTGCCCAAATTTGCCAGCAATATCATGCCAGCAATATCATATTTACAGCCCTTTGCGCCAAGGGCACGCTAGCGCGACCGTTAGTCACCTAGCACGGGGGAATCCCCTTCGCGACAGCGGTGCGGAGCATTAAAGGACTGTAAGACCGTTGCTGGATAAGCTTAGGGAGTTCTGTAAGCTAAATTAGGAGTTTGCAGGATGATTTAATGATTAGTCGTATTGGCCTTATCAGTAGTGATAGTGTTTCCAATATCCAGAAGACAGGTTTCTGATTTAAAAACTTCATTTCCCTGAGCCAAGACTTATCATGCTCGTTAGGTAGTATCTTCTCCTCCAACCAGCGGCGAAAGGGGTATACATGTCTACGTGTCCAACAAAATAACAAATTCTCTAGAAAGTTAGGCACCTGACTTGAATGGGAAAAGAAACGATTTGTGATGTGTCGAATCAGATTTATTTGTATGAGACTAGATCTAAACTCAGGGACTTTTGGAATTAGGTCAGACGATCCAAAAACTTCCTCGCAAAGATTTAGACTCAAAACTAGAGCCTGACGAGTCCGAAAGTCATTGGTTAGGCTATGGATATAGTTCCAGTCTAACTTAGGAAAACTTGTCAGCAGCTGGGCAATGTCACAAATCCACTTTAATTGCTGCCAGTTATCCTTGGTGCCATGAATACAGAGCAAGACAAGAAGGGTCTCTGGCGTGAAGGCTAATACGGAATTACCCTGAAGATTAATTGAAATTGCCTCTTTCCAGAGCTTCGTATAATCAATCGGGATCGGGTAGTAACTTGGAGTAAGGGCTGAATGTAGATCGATGCAATATCCCCTGTTTGGATCTATAAAATAGCGATCTCCATTTTCGATAAATCCTCTAATCTGCCGTGCCTGATATCCCGAGGTTTGTAGCAACTCAGCCAATCGATCCAGATTTTCTTCTTCGACTAGGATATCAAGATCACAATAGCTACGTTTCGTAACATCTCCAAAAAGTTGATGAGCCAAGATGGGGCCTTTGAATCCAAGGATCGGGATCCCTACCTTTTGACATCGATGCTGAAGTTGGAGGAACTCCCCAAGCAAGCTAAGATTCTGAAGCCTTTTTCGGTTTAGAAATGCTCTCAAATTCACCCGCCATTCGGGCAGATTTCCAGGTTGCCACCCAGCCTCAAGGAGCGCTTCTACCCCATTTCTGATTGCAAGGTTGAGCAAGAGCCCAGAATCATAAGTCTCTACTGAGTTAAGTTGGTTAAGTTGGTTAAGTTGGTGATCTATGTTTTGTTGATGTGGCCAATTTAATGCTTTACGTAATGCTGAGAGCAGTAGTTTTGCTTCTGGACTCAATGGGGTATTGCCAGAGGTTAACATCTGTGGGATCCCTAAATGGCAATAGGTTGTTGTTGTAATTGTGCTTTCCAGGAGTGGGCATAGGATCCTGAGCTAGCTAATAACTCGTTGTGGGATCCTGACTCAACAATTTGTCCGTTACGCATGACGTAGATTAAATCTGCATGACGAGCCAAATTTAATCTGTGTGTGATTAGCAAGGAAGTCTTTCCCTCGCTTACCTTACGAAAACGGCTGACCCACTCTAACTCAGCCCAGGGATCCAATGCGCTAGTCGGCTCATCCAAAAGGATAATTGGAGCCTGTCGGTAAAAGGCTCTCGCTAGGGCAATCCGCTGCCATTCACCCCCGCTGAGATCAGTTCCTTTGACAAAAGCAGTTCCCAAAAGAGTATCGTATCTCTGATGTAATCGATTAATGGTTTCCTCTGCTCCTGCCATGACAGCAGCTGCACGAACTCTTGTTTCTTCAATGGGACTCTTGAGATCTCCCATGGCAATGTTTTCTGTAACCGTGGCCTGATAGTTAACTGGCCATTGGAATAAAACAGTGATCATGCTTCGAAGCTCTTCAACAGAAAACTCTTCTAGCTTGGATTGATCTAGTAGAATGCGGCCTCTCTCAGGTTGATAGAATCGACAAAGTAATTTAATCAAGGTACTTTTGCCAGCGCCATTATCTCCAATTATTGCTGTAAATTTTCCTGCTGGTAGAAACAGGTCAAGATTTTCTAGTGCCCAACTTTGGCTTCCAGGATAACGGAAGTAAACCCCTTCAACCTCAATACCTCTTTCTAGCTTTGAGGGCATGGGTTTTGGGCTTTTGGGATCCTGTAGTTGAGGCTCCAACTGTAGAAAAGTGAAGAGATTCTCTAGAAATAGTCCGCTCTGGTGTATCTCGCTGAGACTACCTAGCAAAGATCGCATCAAAGTTTGCCCCCGATTAAATGCCTGGTAAAACAGGGCTAAATCCCCAAGGCTAGCCAAACCTTGCAAGCTTCGCCAAAACATCCACGCCATTGCCGCTCCTGAAACACCCAATCCTAAAGCAGAAGCCCCTAAACGGCCCAAGCTTTGATTGCGTAGCAGGCGCAACCTTTGCTGTCTAAGGGTTTTGCGAATCGATTGGTAGATAGTCGTGAAATGCTCTCCAAGATCAAAGATTCGAACTTCAGCTGCCACTACCTTTTGAGTAAGCATTAGATCGTAGTATTCAGTCCATCGCCGCTCAGGTGTTGTCTCTTTCCACCAACGATAATGTTGACGGTTAAAGACCAGTAAGACGTAGAAGGCGGGAAGAGTGCCGATGAGTAGCAAGAGTGGTAACCAAAGCGCGTAGGTGCTGAGCACAACAAACATGCTCAAGAAACTCATCCCATTTTGAAACAGTTGTCCCCAGCTTTCTAGAAGAGCCAGTGACCTCTGACTAGCCTCGCCTCGAGCTTGATGCAGTTGGTCGTGATAGTTAGGTGTTTCGTAGAAGGCAAGATCCAGTCGAGTTGATTGGCGATGAATGAGTAGGCTGATGTAATCTCTGACCCGTTCCGCTTGATAAGCCCTTACCCAACCTAATGCTGATTGCCCTAGTTCTCCGAGTAGCAATAAGCTCGCCATTCCCGTTACCGGCCATATCAGTAGAGAGATCCCTTGCGTTCCCAAAGGCAATGCGACTACCAAGCCATCCACCAGTGTCTTGGTTAAATAGACAGTACCAACTGGCAGAAGCCCTTGCCAAAGCAATAACCCCAGCCAAACCCAGGTCCACTTTCCCGCTGCCTCAGTTAATATTTGGAATGCCTGGAGTAGCCGTCTTAGCCGGGTCATGAATTCACTCACTCTCTCACCAATAACAACCTTGGGCTCAAACTGACATTACAGAAAGATTTATCTGGTGCTCTCCCAAATTGGATATCGTGGCTTTCTGGGTTGTAGAAAGTCCTGCCTCTACTTCCAAATCAGAGATTAAGTTAGGTATGTATTCCAACGAACGATGACGATGTAACCGAGCAATTTTCACTTGCTTTGCCAAACGAGTACATTGTTCAAGATGAGTTCGTAAGTTCTCCGGATCCCGAAGCAAGTGACTAACCCGTGTAAATCGGATTAGATCTATGACTGCTGATTGATGATTAAGAATCTCGATCCAAGTTTTCGAGGCAAAGGTGTTATCCAAACTATAGATCTTACCTACAGGAACGCAACGCTGGTCAAAACCCTCCTGTAAAGCCTTATTGCGTTTTAATGCCAAGGGATGAATCAGAGACAACTTATCAAAGGTGTAACCTAAATATTCTGCTGAGTCGGGTAACAGACGTACATTCGGATAGCCTGCCAGCACTTGCCAAGTTTCCTCAAGGGGATCCCAGCGTATTGCCGTTACATCATCTGTTATTAGAGGATACCCTTTCTGATTCAAAGCTGTTGCCAAAGTAGATTTACCTGCTCCTGAGTGGCCCATGAAAACAAAAGCCGATTCTCCCAAAAGAACACTACTGGCATGAAGGACTAAAAAACCTCGCTGACGTAGCAAGGCTGAAATCAATGGCCCCATAATAATTGGGCGAATAAACTCCAACTCAATTCCAGGCAGTGGCTGAACTTGAATCAGGTTCCCTCCACTTACCCAAAAGTCACCCAGAGGGATCCCATCCTTAAGTATTCCACAGATAGACTGAGAGCAATTTACCTCAGCTTCCTTCACTTTCTCCCAGTCTATTTCTCCAAATTCAATGCAGACATCAGGCTCCAGATCTCCCGTGTCGCTTGGTTCACTAACAACCAGTTCAGGAAAGGGAATATTGGACTTGATTCGCAGTCCGTAAGCAATGTAGGTAGCCATTCACAGCACCACAAAAATACATTAAATCCTTAAAAAAGGTTATCTCACACAAGGGCCTATCTTACCTTCAACAAGACAAGCATCACTGGATAAATTTCCTACAACACCAATTGGGCCAAAATCTGGGCCAAGTATTAAATCGCTTGCGCTTCCTGGATTTAATGCCTGAGTTAAGTTAGACAAGGATCCAAATTTCTCAAGAGTAGGTAGCTTCCATTTTTTCTTCATAGATATCACTCACTTTGATTATTAGAAAAGGGGGCAAGGGATCCCGCCCCCAATCCAGATCATTTCAAAGAGCCCATAGGCTAACCCAACTACTTAAATGCACTTTCCTTCGATCTGTGCACAGGCATCAATGGAACCAGTGCCTGGGTCACCTACAACAACGCCACCAGGCCCAGTCAAGACATCAGAGCCTGCATTGCCAAAAAGCTGGGTTAGCTCTGAGAAAGAACCATGCTTAACAAAAGAAGGGGAACCCCATTCTTGCTTCATAAAAGACCTCCAAAAAGGTACAAAATTGCGATTTTAGTATAACGCTTCTAAGGTGTAAATTCAACGGTATTTATCCTATCGTAATGTCTTAAATACATCTTCTCCCACTGATCTTTTGCCAGGTTAGAAGGTTGCTAATTTTCCAGGCTGCTAATGTCTCTGGTGGGTTAAGGGATCCATCCTTTCTTCTTAGAATGTTAAGTAAAGTCGGGATGAAAGATGGGTTGACTAGCCCATGCTGTTCAATGACTTTACTGGTGAGGATCTCAACCAGTTCCTTGCGGTTGACCTGGCATAACCCATAGGTGAAGGATGGCTCCATATTCGATTTGCTGTGCCTTAGCCTCACCTTTTCTGGCAAAATGCCATACATTGATCGTCTAAGAATACGGCGCGTCCAACCCTGATTAAGCTTCTGTTGTGGTGGAAGCGCTAAGCAAAATTCAACTAAGCGACGATCAAAAAATGGGTGCCGAGCTTCAATATAGCAAGCGGCAGCTGACAGATCAATGATCTCCATCATGGAAGGAATCAAACCTGTAGTGAGCGTACAAGCATGTTGTTGGCGTTCGCTTATGGGTGGAAGAGCTTCTTTTTGCCTAAGTTTTGCGAGTCGTTGATCTAGAGATTTATTGTTGACACGGCTCGAATCAAGAAGTTGAAGATTCCACCAGTAGTCTGAATGTTTACCTGTCCGCCAATAAAGCCACTTCTCTTTTGCAAAATCGGGTAACAAAGGCTTTAAGCCATAACGCAGCCATAATCCAACCAGCGAGACAGGTAGGAGTTTGGAGATATGTTGTGCATGATTTAAAAAGCCTTGCCAATCCCTTTGCTGTGCCCTTTTTTGTAGGTGTGGAGCACCGAAGGTTTGAAATAGCTGGCGCTGACCTTGGGATCCACTTGCTAGAGCCGAGATTTCTGTTGCAAAATGTTCCCATTCCCCTTGATGGGCCAATTCATGCAACCACCCCGTACCATGGGAAAGAACTGTATCTCCATCAAAACCATCCAAAACAACGCGGATCCCTGTTTGCTGAGCGGCCCGGTTCAAACCCCACACCAAAAAATGAGTCGGCCCATAGTAGGCTTGGTCGTGAAAAGAGTAGATGGACTCTGACTCAGAAAGTGGCCCCAGTTGATCGGCAACCACAAAGTGAGGAGTGTATTCACCCGCTTCCAAAACCGCCTGTATGTACGTCCGTTCATCACACTCCTGTACGGATTCAAACACGTTGGAGAAAGTATGTAGTTCGGTCTCGGGTTGTATCTTCTTGGCCATGCAGGTAACAGACGATGAATCCAACCCCCCACTCAGATGGGATCCAATCGGGCCTGTACTGCGTAAGCGACAAGCGACTGCTGCTTGGAAAAGGTTGTGGAAAGTATCCACATAGTCACTGTCGCTGGGCAGATTTAATTTCTGTTCCGGATCAAGGCGCCAATACGTAGCTTGTCGGAGTCCAGTCCGAACATTTATCAACATTGATGTTGCGGGAGGCAATCGGCACACATCCTGGAAAAAAGTGTGCTCCTGATCCTCAAATTCTCCTAACAGGTAATCGGTAATACGCTCCTCATTCAGATGGTCTGTGACCCAGGGCAAGATCAATAAAGACTTGATCTCAGAAGCAATGGCAAAGCCAAACTCAGGTTTGTAGCTGTAGTAAAAGGGCTTAATCCCCATGTGATCACGGACACAGAAGAGCTGTTGTTGGGGTTCATCCCAGATGGCAAAAGCAAAATCTCCCAACAGGTATTCCGGGCAACGGGATCCCCACCTCAGGTAGGCCTGCAGGATGACATACCCATCCCCTTTCTCTCGTTCTGACCCCGTTAACCCTAGGAGCGAATAAAGTTCCTCTCGGTTGTCAATCCGGGCATCTGCCGTGATCACAACCTGACCACTGGGATCCCTTAAAGGCATGACCTCATGTAAGGACTCTGGCGTTGTCCAAAGTGCACAGTGGCCTAAACCAACTCCTTTGTTCCACCAGATATCTGATCCATCAGGCCCACGATGCTTCAACCGATCCAGCATTGCTCGCAGTTGCCATGGCTTAACCTCCCCTCTCTCAAAATCCCAAAAGCCAACTATGCCACTCATAGAGAGATCCCCTCCCGCACCTGAAGTATTGAATACTGACTGAGTTCTGGGATCCCCCCGATAACGACACTGCCATCACAAACCACCCAGGCATGGGCAGAAAAATCCATAGACTTGTCTAGCCTTGCCCCCAACTGCAACGAGGGAGCAAATCCATATCGGCGCAGCAGGATCCCTGCCGTCAGGGCTCTAGCCAGACACTTGACCCCCGGTACTAGCGAGCTAGCCTGATCAATGGCTCGGATGACTTGAGAAAGCTTCACCCCTGAGCCTCTAGAGCGAGACGCTTCCTGGGGAGTCTGAACAGAGGCCAGCTTTAGCAACATAACTCTCCACACTTGGAAGGGGAGTAGCGCCAGCATGAACCGGGCAGCTAGCAGAAGCACCCATGCCTCAAGGAATAGAATCCTCTCAATGGCAGAAAGGGAGCGCCACTTGGCAAGTTTAGAAAGATACCCCTGTAGAAACTGAACCGTCATCCCTCACTCAATCCCCTGCAAACCTCTGGGTCGACTCTGCCTACAACCATCTGGCAGCCTTACTTGACAAACTGCCATAGGGAGATCCCGCCTCACCAAACATCGCCAAACCTTAGCTTGTTAACCATTTGTTAACCACAAGGAGTGCGCGTGAACGCAAGTCCCAGTAATCTAAACCGTAATCTCACGCAATCTATCGAGCCTTTTCTAACCTGGCGAGTCCAATGTTCCATCTTTCTTAAGAATTTCTTTATAACTAGCCAAAGAAAATCTTAAGTTCCATGTCCACACTGGGAAACTCCGTGACAACACGGATGTTCAGGAGGTAGGCTGTTGCTGTTTCAACTGCTATCGGCCTCAATTGTATTTTTAACTACACCAATCTGCCTGCTTTTACGTAAGTACAACTGCTGAAGTCGTGTGAACCAGGATATTGCTCTTAGCGGACTGTTATTAGTCAGCGAATTATGGCCTACTGATAAGCGCTCCTCTGGGTAGGAGTAGGTTCGGATTTGAATTTGATATCTCTGCTTAACTTTGCCTTTACGCCCTGGGATAACCTTTATGAGCCTTTTTGAGGAAGTCATAGCCACCCCTAAGCCCCTGGCAAGTGTAGGTGTACTCCCGTCTGTTCAATCTTGTGCAGGGATGTCTGAACAAGAGGAATCCAGCAGCCTGGGTGATTTTGATCACTTGTCGGCAATGGTGGCATTGGGGATCCCCCTATTTGAGCTTGGTGAAAACTTGATCCAGTATCTCCAAAAGCAAATCAACTCTATCCGCGGGGGGCTGATCGTACAGGTGCAGCATTTGGGTGGCAGCACTGAGCAAGAGATGGAAACGATAGTGATGACTGATCTCCCTCCCAGTTATCAGCGTTCCCTGCACCATTCCCTTAGGGCTCCCTGTGACAACATCTTCTGGGAATCCTACCGAACTGGTGAGCCAATCATTCAAGCCGACATCACTCAGAACCAGCAAGGATGGAGTCACTGGGATTGGGTCATCTCTTCGGGGTTAGCCTCCTGCTGGGTATTCCCGATCTTCGCTTTGGATGAGGGTACCAACGTTATTGGGCTTCTGGCATTATTCAGAGAGTGCGTAGGTGCCCCTAGCTCAGAAGACTGGCAGCTGATTGAGGAGGTCATTCAACTGGCGGGTGTTGGGATCCAGCGCCATCGCTGTGAGATGCATCTCCGGCAACTGCAGCAGAATTACAGCCAACTGCTCGATACCCTGCCAGGGATCCTGTGGGAAGCTGATGGCCGAACCTTGATGCTCAATCACATTGGTGAGTCGGTGGAAGCCTTGCTGGGTTACCCTGTACAGCGCTACTTAACCAGCCAGTTGCTTTGGAAGGAAGCTGTTCATCCCGAGGATCGCCAAAGAGTGCATCGGGCAAGGTTGAGTCTATTGGAAGGAAAAACAGCTACTGAAAATTCTTCCCATAGTGAATCGTTGAGGTATCGGTTAGTGAGTTCAACGGGTCAGGCAATATGGGTGCAGGAGCATCTGACCTCTTATCGAGATCATTCTCAAAAGCCCATGCTCAGAGGACATATCACGGTACTTGAAGATGCTGTACCTTTGCATGAAACACCCATAGTTGTTCCCCTGGAACAATCCTCTTTTATTAAAAAACAAGTCAAGCACCAAGAGTTTCATAACTGTAATAGTAGATTCAACATACAACTCTCACCATCAAAATCAAAGGCAGAGCAGCAGACTTTTTCGAAGCAGCTTGAGTCCAGGGACTATTGCGAACTGGCTCATGATGAAGATTTGGAGCTGAGAGAGGCCATTCGTAGGCAAGAGCTGCAGGTTTACTATCATGGCATTCTTTCCTTGGAGTCTGGCAAACTCATTGGCTTTGAAGCTCTTCTCAGGTGGGCTCACCCCAGGCTAGGGTTGCTCACCCCCAATCAGTTTTGGGGAATTGCAGAACGTTCTGGGCTAGCTGTAGAGATTGGCTGGTGGGTTCTGACTACTGCTTGTCAAAAGGTGCTTGAGTGGCAGGATATTTTCATGCCTACTGTGCCCCTATCTTTGTGTGTCAATGTATCTCCTTCACAACTAGAACAAGAGGACTTTGTTCCTCGCCTAACTTCAATCTTAGAGGCGGTTCACTTTCCTACCAACCAACTGATGCTAGAGATTACTGAAGATGCCATGATGTCTTGCAGCAAAAAGACTCAATCAAAATTGTCTGGCCTCAAAGCTAGGGAGATCACCTTTAATATTGACAACTTTGGATCTGGCTTCTGTTCTCTGCATCAGCTCAATCGGTTTCCGATTGGTGCCCTCAAGATCAATCCCTTCCTTGTCCAAGACCTCAGCGGTGCTCAACAAGGCGCAGAAGAGCTAATTCGTGCCATTGTCAGCTTTGCTCTTGACTTGAACTTGCAGGTCATTGCGGAAGGAGTAGAAACCACCGAGCAATCTGCCCTTCTGAAGGCTATGGGCTGTAAATATGCGCAGGGGTACCTTTTCCATCAACCTCTACCGAGTGAGCTGGTTCAACATCTTTTTGTTCAACCCTCACCGCCCTCTCCTCGGAAAAGACAGCGACGCTCCCGCAAGACAGCTTAAGTTAGAACTACGCTAGAACTACGCGGATTCTCCACTCACATTCACTGCTGGCATTTCAGGAGACAGGAAGCGAAGGCAGGGCTTTTTGCTGAGACGACGGCGGCGGTTGAGTTCTAGGCCAAACGCCTCATAGGCTTCTGAAGACTGCCACAGACGAAAAGTATTAAACTTAACAGTGCGGGTGCCGTCGAGGCTGGAAACCGTTGAGTCCGAATCTTCAGGATCTCCACCTAAAGCACGAAAGGCATCGGCGGTGCTGAGCCATTCTTCAGGTCGATCTTGGATCAAGGCTGAGGAGGTGGAGGATTCACGCCCATTGGAAGAAGGTCGGCCTTTGAATGCCGAAGCTGCTGGGGTAGGGTGAGAAGAAACCTGCTGAGAAGAAATCAAGGCTATCTCCTCGAGTTGAGCTACACGCTGGGTCAGTTCTGTCACTTTTTGCCTGAGAGAGGCGAGCTCATCAACCAAACTCAGGCTTGTGCCTTTCCCAGCTGATTATCCGTAGAACTTACTTCCTGAGCCAAAGCCCATTGGATGAAGTGACTCACCACCGCGGCAAGTCCCTCATCCGTCAGAGACTCTGCTGAAGAGGGAAGCAATCGTTGCTCTTTAGCCCACTGACTCAACTGGCTACAAACATGCTGCTTCAATGTGATAGCCAAAGGTCTTACTGTTTCCATAAGCGCAATTTTTACCGTCTATCCTTATTCTATGCATTATTCGTGACTTTAGCTCTGAAAGCGTCTGAAATAGAGATGGTTCAGTAATTATGACTACTGTTAAACCTGAGCGGCAGTATCAATATCTTTTACCCAATCCGTAAATCATGGGAATAACGTGGGACAACTTGTTAATAAGTTCACATTATTAGGTACCATTTAAGGAACTATGGAAGCTTGTTACAGCCCTTTCGCTAGTCACCTAGCACGGGGGAATCCCCGGAGCCCTTTCAAAATGAGGTAAGGACACAACAGTTGTTGTAGTAAACCCGCGAAAGGGCCATAATCGAACTTTGTCTTTTTGTAAAGATTATTCAGAAGCTGTCTGTAGCCATCAGGTCTAGGTTAAATAGGCGGGTGAGTTGAAAGGCTACGGCTTGAGGCTTCCCAGTTGGGTTTGGTCTCAAGGTGCTTTCAAGCCGAGCTTGGCTTTACAGGGTGAAATAGGCTCAAATTGAGGTGGGGTTGCCACTGGTCGGCGAGTTCTTCCAGGAGGGCTTCCCGTTGCTGGGCGTAGTGCCCCTCTAGTTCTGGCAAGGGATCCCAACCTTTTTGTTGTCTGAGGTGGTTGAGCCATTGCCGTCGCCAAAGGTGGTTGTCGAAGAGCCCATGCAGGTAAGTGCCCCACACCCGACCGGAGGGATCCCGCCAGCCTAAGTTCTCTTGTTCAAACAGAGACAGACAGCCAGCAGGGTTGGTTTGAGTGGATCCCTGATGAATTTCGTAACCCAAGATGGGAGCCTGTCCGGGCCATAGACTGTGAGTTTGGATCTGCCGGGTCACTTTGGTCGGTGCGAGGACTGTTGTCAGGGGGAGAAAACCCAACCCAGGATAGGTACCCGCAACGCCTTCTACACCCTCAGGATCGCTGATTGTTTCCCCCAACATCTGTAAACCGCCGCAAATACCGACAATGGGTCCGGAATATTGACGCAGTTGATCGGCAAGGCCCGTTTGTTGCAAAACCAGAAGGTCAGCAAGGGTGGTTTTGCTACCGGGGAGAATGACCCCATCTGGGGATCCCAAGACTTCACCGGGGTGAACCCAGCGCAGATGGACGGTGGGTTCTGCTGCCAAAGGGTCAAAGTCTGAGAAATTGGCGATCCGGGGCAAACGAATCACGGCAATCTCCAACTGGGATCCCCTCCAATCCGTCTGACTGGAACTCCCTCGCCGATTCTCTAGCAGTTGTGGATGGGCCCTGTCTGGGATCCCCATCGAATCCTCTTGGGGGAGAGCCCAATCCAGCCACGGTAAAACTCCGACCACCGGGATCCCGGTGTAGTTTTCTAGCCAATCCAGCCCCGGCTGCAACAATTCCCGTGAGCCTCGAAATTTGTTGATCACAATGCCCCGGATTAAAGCTCGTTCTTCCGGCTCTAGCAGTTGGAGGGTACCGACCACGTGAGCCAATGCCCCACCCCGGTCAATATCGGCCACCAACCAAGTGGGGGATCCCAGGTGTAAGGCGACCCGCATATTCACCAGATCCCGATGTTTCAGGTTTACCTCTGCTGGACTACCGGCTCCCTCACAAATAATCCAGTCGTAGTGTTGTTGCAGGTGGGCCAGGGCTGATTTGACCGCCTGCCAACCGGGTTCGAACCAGCGTTCGTAGTACTCTCCGGCGCGGTAGGTGCCTGCTGCCATCCCCTTCAAAATCACCTGCGATGTCAGATTCCCCTGGGGTTTGAGGAGGATTGGGTTCATTTCCACTGTCGGCGGGATCCCGGCGGCCCAGGCTTGCAGGGCTTGGGCATAGGCAATCTCCTTGCCGTCGGCAGTCACGTAGGCATTGAGGGACATATTTTGGGCCTTGAAGGGGGTAACCTTTCTTCCCGCTCTTTTGAGAATGCGGCACAGAGCTGTCACCAACAGGGTCTTGCCCACATGGGAAGAGGTGCCCACCACCATCAATGAACGGGCCAATGGTTGGCCTACGGCCCGCTGACGCGAATCGGTCACCAGGGATCCCTCAAAAGCCGATTAACCTTTGCGCCCCGAAAGGGGGAGTTCTGCTTCTTTAGATCCCTCAAATTCCTCCACTTCAAGAGATCGATCAGCAGAAGACTGAATTCCCACGGCCCCAGACAACTCTGTCCCGTTGGCGTAATGGGTACTGTGTTCAGAGGGAAGCCGTTCTTGAGTCGAGGTGCCCGGATCAGGGCGTGACTGAAGTTTCTCTCGGATCTCCGCCTCTTGCTTCGGCTTTAGATAGAGATTTTCCAGCAAGACTGCCGACCCCGCCACCCAAGGAGGCGCAATCACCGCTCCGATGATTCCCAGCAACTGCGTACCCCCCAACACCGCCAACAGCTGATAGAGGGGTTTAACCCGCACTGAGGATCCCACCAACAAGGGATCCAACACATAGGTTTCTAGATTTTGGATGGCTACATAGAGGATCAGCACCCACAAGAATGTCCAGCCACCCTGCACAATTGCCACCACCAAAGCCGGCAGGGATCCCAAGACCGGGCCGATAAAGGGAATCAGGTTGGTAAACCCGGCAATCACCCCCAGGGCAATGGCAAACTCCGATAAACCGAGAAAGCGCAATGAAACGGTGATCATCACCCCCAAAATGGCGGAAACCAGGACGCGCCCCTGGATATAGCCCCCCATCCGCTGCGCCATTGGATGCACCTGTTGGGCCAGTCGCTCATTCCAGGGATAGGGGAAGAGCTCAACCAAACCTTGGATCAAGCCGGAGCCGCTCACCAACATGTAGCCGGAGATGAAAATCGTCAGCAGTGTGGTCAGGAGTGCTCCCAACAGACCGCGGGTGAAATCAAAGGACTGCACCAACAACTGTTGTCCGGAGCGGATTGCCCATCCCGTCACTGCTTGCGGGTTGATGACTTGGTTCAAATAGTCGATCACCACCGGATCCACCCCCGCCAGATCCGTAATCCAGGTATCGATCAACAGTTGCAAACGCTCCAGATAGGAAGGCAACTTCACCAGTAGCCGTTGGGTCTGGGTCACCACCGTCGGGCCCATGAGCAGAGCCAATCCCAGGATCCCGGCGATTAGGCTCAAATACACCACCACCACCGCCAGCCACCGGGGGATCCGCATCCGCTCCGCCATATCCACAAGAGGAGCCAGTGCCGCCGCCACCACCACCGCGATCATCACTGTCAGCACCAAGCTACGCAGTTGCCACAGCAACAGGAGCAGCATCCCCGTCGCCACAATCAGGGCTACAGAAGACACAGAGATTGTCAATTGTCGTCGACTCATCATTCCAGTTGGCTCATCAGGATCCTGCCGCTCGCGCCATCGGGACGGAGTCTTCCGCAGGGGGGCATCTGTATCATCCTGGCTTGGCTGCAGCTGACTTGCCAATCATGACCTTCCAGTGGATTGCTCGACCCTCCCACGCCCTGCTCGAAGCAATAGACCCCGCATTAAAAAAATTAAAAAAGTAATACAAAAAAGTAATACAGCTACCCATGTGTACGGGGTGAGGGGATCGACTCGGAAATTCAAACCCATGCCAATCTATTTCTGCAAATGTTGTAAGAGTTCTATCCGTACCGCCTCGGCATGTTGGATCCGTTCTGGGGATCCCGTACCTGAAGCCCGCCACAACATCAAGGCGCTGCCCAGATCCGCCGCTGCTTGTCGAGGATTGGAGCCCAAATAGGCCGCAGCTATTCCCCGATAGTAATAGGGATCGCCGCGATGAGGCAGCAGATCGATGGCACGGGTGAAATCTTGGATGGCCAAGCTCAAATCACAAATGCTCCCCCACATCAAGCCCCGATGGACATAGGCATCAAATAAATCGGCTTTGTTTTGGCCTTGTTGGGCCAGCTCAATCGCCAGATGGGAAACATCGAAGGCCGATTCCAATTGTCCTTGTTCAGCCCAAATGCGGGAGCGCATCAGGTGCAGTTGCGGGTTGCGATAGGCAAAGCGATCTAAGGGAGACAAGGTTACCAGCGCTTGTTCTGGTTCCTGCAAACGCTCGTATTGAATTTTGGCCTTGAGCAGATAGGCTTCGGCAAAATAGGGATCCAAGGCAATGGCAATGTTCAGATCCCGCAGAGCAGAGAGAGTCAACTGAGCAATGGCAGAAGCCTGCTCCGGTTGGGGCAAAGCAAAGGGATCTGCTTGGGATTGATGCCAGAAATGTTGTGCCCGTTGCAAGTAAAGCTGGGCATTCCCAGGTTCCTGTTCAATCTGCTGGGTGAGCCGCGCCAGATAATTGGGTGCAACAGGGGTAGAAGCGGGGTGCGATAGGGTGGGATCCTGCCGGCGGGGACGTGCAGACGAAGTGGATGCTGCGCTAAAGCGGGCCGCAATGGGCGTGCGGTGAGGGATCCCGTGTCGATCCACTCGGTCAGAGAGTAACTCATGGGCCAACTCATAGGCCTGCTGTTGGTGCCATTGCGAGCGTTGCTCCAGTTGCTCTACCCGCTCTTGGAGCTGGGCTTGGTTAATTAACAGCGGTGTGGGATCCGGCTCGTCTTCAAAGAACCAAACCAACTCCGTCCCACCAATAGGATCGGACGTGCCAGTAGATTCCGCCAAAGCTTGTAAAGGAACCTGTGTGATTGGGCGCTGCCGTCGTGCCACCAAGCCACACTCACCGCCCATCAGCAACAGCGACAATACCCCCAACAGGACTGATCCAGAAAAAAGAAGACTGGGTCTGAGCATGGGATCCCACCACACGAAACAGCTTGGGACAAAAAGAATTGCCTCTAAGGTAGTTCGCCACAGCGGCACTGTCCAGATTTCCCAACCCTACCGCTGTCCATGGGTTGCCACAGAGTGTTATCAGAAACACGTTTTTCAGTAGCTCAATTGAAGTCAGGTTCAGTATTGTGGTCGAAGATTGTGGGGAGAGAAGGCATGGAGATCCTGACAAACAACAAACGGCTCTGGGCAGGATTGGCTACAGGCGTATTGATGACGGGATCCACCCTGGGTGGAGCGATCTGGGGATCCTGGTCAGCCAATGGAGATTACCGCTCTCAAGCAGAACCTCTGGAAGTGGCTTCCAACCCCGTAGAGGCCAACCAACTTCCTGCAACCTCCGCGACTGCCTTTCTGCAAGCCTATTCAGCTCTGCAAGCGGGCCAGGCCGAGTCTGCCCTCCGCTACTTAGAGGGGTTAGAAGATAGCCTGCCTGTTCTTAGGGATGAAATTTGGAAATTGCGGGCCCAAGCCTACGAAAAGTTACAAGACAAAGAAACAGCCCAGGGCATCTGGTGGCCCAAGATTCTACAGGAATACCCCAATAGCCCGGTCGCGGCCTATGCCCTCTGGGGCATGGGCTATGTGGATCAACTGCGGCAGCAATTTCCCACCCACCCGGTCACCGGACGTGCTCTTAAGTATTTGCTGGGTCTCAACCCTGAACGCTACGACCTGCTGCGAGATTTGGCCCAACATCATCCGCAAACTTCTGGGTTAACGCCGCTGTTGGATCGCTGGCGGCAAGCGCAAGAGGGATCCCTTTCTCCTGCAGATTGGCAGATCATTGCCGATGCCTATTGGGAACAACGGGAATACGGCAGAGCGGCGCGTGCCTATGGTCGTGCCCCTGCCACTTCGCAAAATCTCTATCGTTGGGGACGCAGCCACCAAATTTCGCGGGAGTTTCCCCAAGCGATTGCCGCCTACCAAGCTGCCCTGGCTCAATTTCCAGAGGGGCCGGAGGCCTCCCTGACCCGTCGCCGTTTGGCGGAACTCAGCGATGTGCCCACCGCCATCGAACTGCTCAAGCAGGTGGGATCCCTTTCCAATAGCGATGCCCCGGAAGCTCTCCTCAGCCTCAGTCAACTTTATGACCGCAATGCCAGCCCCCAATCGGCCCAGGCCACCCGCCAAGCCCTGTGGGATCGCTTTCCCGAGAGCGAAGCCGCTGCCAATGCGGCCTGGACGAGTGCCTGGAACCAAGCCCAGGCGGGCAACCTCAACTCGGCCATTGCCATTGCCCAACAGGTGGGATCCCGTCAGCGGGATACGGAAATGGGGGCGCAACTGCTCTACTGGGCAGGCAAATGGCGGGAACAGCAGGGGGATGCGGCAGCAGCCCGACAGACCTATCAGTTGGTGTTGAACCAGTTTCCCCATACCTACTACGCCTGGCGCTCAGCGGTACAACTGGGTTGGCCAGTGGGTGATTTCAGTAGTGGTCGCAAAGTGGTGGAGGTGGATTTTGAGCCGGTGCGCCTACCGCTACCGGAGGTTTCCGAGGCCACACAAACCCTTCATCTGATTGGGGCAAGCCAATTGGCCTGGGAACGCTGGCAAGGAGAAACCCCCGTGCAACGGGATCCCCGCCAGATGAGTATCCCAGAACGCTTTGTTACGGGTATTTTACGCAACAGTGCTGGGGAGCATCTGCGGGGCATCAACCAAGTAGCGGCTTTGCGCTTCAGCGAGGATCCGGATCCCTTACTGGCTGAACTGAAACAGAGACAGGATTTCTGGCAAGCCATTTACCCTCTGCACTACTATGCCAACCCAGACAATTCTTGGGGCGGGGATCCCTACACCCAATCCGGTATGGCCCGCTGGGCGCGGCAATTTAACCTCAACCCGCTGATGGTGGCTGCTTTGATTCGGCAGGAATCCCGGTTTGAGCCGGAGATCGTTTCTGTATCGGGGGCTGTGGGCTTGATGCAGGTGATGCCTGCTACAGGGCAATGGATTGCGCAGCAGATCGGTCTGGCTCAATACAGCCTCACCAACCCGGCGGATAATTTGTACCTGGGATCCTGGTATTTGGACTATACCCACCGCACCTACCAGAACAACACCATGCTGGCTTTGGCCAGTTACAACGGCGGCCCCGGCAATGTAGGTCGATGGCTGAATCGGTACGGCCTCACGGATCCGGATCTGTTTGTGGAGCAGATCCCTTTCGCGGAAACTCGTGGTTATGTGAAGTCAGTGTTTGGCAACTACTGGAACTACTGGCAGCTCTATACCCAGGAGGGGCGTACCTTGGTAAGCCAGCGCCTTTCAAACCCAGGGTGACCCTGAAGGGGATCTCCGGTTCCTTTGACCTCTGAGGCAGCCTTGAGAGCAGTATCCTGAGAAAGTCGGGGTTTGAGAGTGCTCATGGTGTCTGAGGTCGGACGCAGCGGTGAGGATCACTCTGCAGCGGAGATGAAAAACTCGCTGGAGGGACTTTCCGTGGATTTTGTTCGCCATGGCATCGCCGAGGAACCCCAGGCGGAAATGGAAGATGCCTTTCGGGCGCTGACAGACGAGGGCCGCAAACGCTGCCGCAAAATTGCTCGCCAACTGAAAGAGATGGGCTGGCGGTGGAACCTCATTCTGACCAGCCCCTTGGTGCGGGCTCGGCAAACGGCTGAGATTTTTGCCGATGAGGGTCTCTCCAAGATAGTGGAAGTGTTTGAGCCACTGGCTCCCGGCGGGAGTCTGGCGGATCTGGTGCGTTGGCAAACCCAGCAGGATCCCCTGACTTCTTTGGCGTTGGTGGGGCACCAACCGGATTTGAGCCTGTGGGTGCAAGCGGCAACAGGACTACGATCTACCAATAGCCATGCTCATCCAGAAGCCATCACCATCAAAAAGGCAGGCTTGGCCCAGGTGCGGTTTTCGGAAGGCCGTATTGACTATCGCCAGGGATCCCTGACCTTGCTGCTATCTCCGAAAGTGTTGCTGCGTTAGGCCATTTGCCCCCTATAGAGTTGCCGACTGGGACTCCGATGAGAGTTCCCAACGATTCCGCGGATCCCTGGAGGACTGCCGGTGTGTTGTGGCGCACATGGCAGCTTTCATTAACTTTTGTTAAGCTTTGGATGCAATCGCACCGTTCTATGGAGTCAACCTCGTGGCTAAGATCTTCACTCCCGAATTCAACCAGTTTGAGACCATCAACGCGACCCAAGCGTGGTCCTTGTTTTTCACCATCAGCTCTTCTGATCAGCTTTTGGGTCAAAACCCTGCTATCGGTCGTTACATTACCAAGAGCAGCGTAAAGCCCCCGGTTTCTAACTGGGGGATATAAGCGCACAGGCTGAATTTATTCAGCCGTGGTGTGGGTCGTTGATGTATTCCAACACCTTCTGAGTACTAATCTTCCCGGTAGTGTC